>JAEOTF010000066.1 GCA_016840025.1 Candidatus Hodarchaeota archaeon | reverse complement strand
GAAATTAGGTGTCGCCCTTGTTACACCAGGGGCTTTCTCTGCATACAGGAAAAGTATCTTATCCAAATTTGAAGTGGGAACAATGACGGAAGATTTTGATACATCTTCCAAGATACTTAAACTCGGACATGAAGTCAGATTGGTGGTAGAAGCAGTAGCCTATACTCAAGTTCCCAACACCATCTCAAACTTAATCAAACAAAGAGCAAGATGGCAACAAGGTGGTTTTGAGGTTTTTTCTAAAAGGAATCTCTTCTCCTCCGGGATATTCAAGGGAATTGAATGGTTTTTTACTTTCTTCTATGGGTTTGTTGGAGGATATAGTAGATTGATAGCACTGGTTTTTCTACCTCTATTTTTTTACAAGTCCACGGCAATTCTGCCTTACTACTTCATCTACTCTGTTTTTTTTTGGGCTTATATTGGCTTTTTAACTTTTCTTCGAACTCGTAGTTTAGAATCAATTATCATCGCACCTTTGTATGTTCTATACCAGAATACCATATTAGCATACGCCAGTATCATTGGTCAATTAAGATCGCTAAAGAGGGAAAGAAACTGGGAATAAACCAAAAACTTCCATATTTTTCAGATTTATTATTTTACATGCTCAGAATTAGCATATTTTTTGCAGCTTTCTACCTGCTAGCAAGGTATCTTCCAATAAACCTTGTTTTGGCTGGAATATTCACTATTTTTATCGCTCAGCACATATCCAATTTCACAAAAATACTATTGACTGCTACCTATTTCTTCTTAAACTATGTCTCGAATCAATTTATATTTTCAGAACTGTCAATACTGGTGGTTTATGGTCTCGTTTCCATCGCCTTAACAGGTATTACTATGCTTGACCTCAACATAAAAATTAAAAAAGAGTCTAGCTAGCTCTTGTGAAGCTCATTAGGCGATGTAGTGATTATCGTACGTAGAACGAATTCTGTTACCTTGAACCGGCTCATGTTATGACTTTCTAGAGTTACCTTTGAGAATTTGGAAGATTGTCGGATTGTGGTTATCTCGCAGATAATCGCATGCTCGTTTGACTAGATTTCTTCGTTCTGTATACTAAGATAACAATGCAGATTGCCAAAATACATATGGAGACAGAGATCCAATGAATAGGAATAAATGTTTGTGGATGTTCCTGTTCAGCGTTGTTTTCTAGAATTTCCCGATACTCGGTCAGAGTCATAAACCTATACTTACCACTATTCTTTAGCGCTCTCAATGTATTTGAGAACTCAACAAGCTTGTTTTGGGAGTTTGTTTGAAAATCATTGATCTCGTACAGAACAATTGTTACTTTCTCGTTCGTCCTGTCGATCTCGCTCATCAGTTCGTCTGATGTTTTGATCACTGTATTGTTCTCAAATACATCCGTCAAAGAAACCCAAGAGTCTATGACTAGAAGTGTATCAGATCTCAGATTCTCGTAGAGATTCACGAATCCTTTGAATCCTATTTCTTCCGCTACTTTGACTGTGGTTTCATCAGCTGATCCGTGTGGAGGAACAAATGTGTCCGGCCTTAATCCGACGGATGTGAGAACTCTAAATCCCTCTTCAACGATTTCCTTTTGCTCTTCGTAGCTCTTACCCTTCATTAATCCCGAATCGTCATCGGTGTATCCTTCTTGTCCTATTTCGAAAATGTCGAAGTTTTCTTCCAAGTTGTTAAGGTGTCTTAGAAGTATTCCGGTGCCCATGTCTGGATTATCGAGATTGTAGGGAATTACACCGCATAACAAAGGCACACGTTCTTGCACATGCAGATCTATGAGTTTTTTCGTTGTGTACTCCAACCAACCTGCTTGGATATTATCTAACTCGAATATCAGTACGGGCTTATCAGAGAATATGCCGCTTACTTGGATTATGTATTCTGTTTTTGGGACTGCAGAAACAATTCTATTATAGGATGCTGTAGGTGGAACACTTGACTGATAACCTGTGTAAATTCCCACCGTACTAAAATGTTCGGCAAGTTTTCTATATCTTTCCAAGATATTGGTTTGAGTATCATTTTCTGCATCGAAAAGTATTACTAGATCTGTACTATCATTTGGAAAATTTTTGTAATCCCCGAAGTAGGTCAGAAATAATTTGAGACTAGATTTATAATTCTTTATTTTGCTGAGCCATTCATCTCTTTCTTTGTTGCTTACATGATTTATGATACCGCTCTCTTTCCATTCCAAATCTACATTAATACCTATTATGCTGTCGTGATGTCCATATCGTTGAAGTATTATGCTTATCAACTGTGAAACATCAGCCTTTAACGGTTGGATTGAAAGTATTACCTTTAACCCCTCCAAATCGAATCTTGTGAGGTATGACTCCACCATATCGATCTCACTTATACTGCGTAGATAGGCATCACTTTCGAATGGGAATGGTAGGGCAGCATATCCTTCACTGTTTGCTTGTGCAACAACCAGATCCACCAATCCATTCTCGCCCCCAAATCTTTTTGCAGCAGATGACCAATCTTCAGCTTGTCTTCTAAAACTGAAGTTATTCCAAACTCCCTGAACCACAGCGTCTTGAGCGGAAACCCCTTCACTAATAGGTGAAAGAGAAACTAAGAGTAAACTGACAACTAGTCCCAATCTAACAATTTTTTTCATCATTTAGCCTCTATGATTCGAGAACCGAATAATATCTTGACTCCTCTCCCAGAAAGGTAGCATAGATAGATGTAGCTAACTACAATAGACTTCATTATAGAATAAACCAATATGTAAGGTAGAAGCCATAACAACATAACAGATTTCTGTTTGATGAACAGTGGAGACAACAGAATAAAGAACAATATTATAGGAGCTATTGTGTAAACCATTCCACGCTGTAACAGTAACCAAGCATTATCATATGTCGAAAATAACACTGGAAGCAACAGCAATAATATGATAGAAACAGTGCTTGTGATAAAGCTCACGTAGTTCATTAGCATCCAAGGGTTTGTCATTGCCCAACCGTTGTGTGCCCTCCATAATTGAAGGTTTCCGTACCACCATCTTTTCCTTTGATTAAGCCAAGATAGAATAGATTTCGGTGCTTCCGTGTAGACTTTTGCTTCTGGTACCCAACTGACTTTCGCGTCACGTTTCCTAATGGCTGTGATCGTAAAATCCGCATCTTCTACAACGGTCACGTCGCTAAAGATGGTCTTTTCAGCGATGTGTCTCCGCACCGCAAACAACGGACCAGGACAAACCAAAACGTTTCCATTTTGACTTTGAAGATGTTTATTGATCTCTTGCTCAATGCGATATTCAATCATTTGAAAATATGCTAGAGAATTCGCGTGTTTTTCATTGATGAACACGTTTCCTGCTACTGCGCCTACTTCCTTGTGTTCTTCGAGATACTCGACCAACAAACGAATCGCGTTTTTTGCCATTTGAGAATCCGAATCCGAGAATACTAGAATATCCCCCTTAGCATTATTGACTCCCATATTTAGTGCCTGGGCTTTACCATGGTTGTTCTCAAGGTTTATGAGTTTCACAGGATAATTGGCAATAATGTCTGCAGTCTTATCAGTCGAACCATCATTCACAATGACAATTTCAACATCGCCGTCATAATCCTGATTTTGAATGCTCTCGATGCACTTCTCAATATTTTCCTCTTCATTATACGCCGTGACAATAACAGAGACATTCTTCTTTTTTTTCTTTTCAAAATCACGAGAATTTGTATTCTCCTCGTTTTCATTATTTCCAGCGCGCCTAGAAAACAATCTCCAAATTAACAAATAAGAAAGGGGAAGAAAAATAGTCAAAAGGAAGAATAACCAATAGAGCCTAAGGATTGCATCAACACTGATACCGAATATCATCGGATCTCCTCCTCTCCATGTCCCAGATGGGACAACAGCGAAAGCTAAAATCTCCAGCGAATGATGCTCCAAGAGGCTCGTCATGTCGTAGACGATCTCTGCTGGAGTATTTACCTCAACATCGTCAACTCTGATTGTGACATTAGCATGCTGAGTCTCCTGAAGATACTCTTCAATCAATTTCTTCAGATAGATGTTCCAATCTTGCACGTGCAGGACTATGTAATCTGGCTGCTCGTTAATGAGTCTTAATCGTGTATTCTCGTAGCGGTTGTCGTCGAAGCTCTTCATATCCCGCCAGCCCCATCCGTAGCTGTATTTGGATTGGGGCTGTACAGGCAGGTTAACTGCGATTCCTGTGCTTTCTATTGCCGATTTCACAGATTGGAGTAGCAGATTATAAGAACCATATGGTACTATGAAAGCCGCAGGTTCCAGTCCAGCTTCACTAAATACGAACAGACTATTTTCTACAGCTTCTTTTGCTTCAGTAGGGGAGATTGAAGTGAAATCTTCATGGTTCCATCCATGTATGCACATAAGGACTCCCTCATTTTGAGTGTCGTTCAGCGCTTTGAGAAGAGAAGGATTATTCAAGATAGTTATGTTACTATATCTGTAGTCATTGTATGGTTCAACCATCATTGGTAATGAAATGCCTAGCGAAATAGTACAAGAAATAGCTAATGCTAATGAGATTATCTTAATTACTCTCAGTTTGAATCGTTGAAGATGCATCTTATGTCACTTGCGTGCGTAGAGTGCGCTGCACTTGGGAAGTTGCAGTAGTTCATTTTTGGGTCAATAGGGAAAGGTATTAATCGTTAGGAAGGATTGTTATGGAAAAAATCAATCAAGGTTCCAACTGGCGTGATTCTTGGAAAACAACAACTCGTAGCGCGCGCTTGTAGATAACAGATATGTTTTGTCAACAGACAAATTGATTTCTATCAATGAGTCTGTGGCAGAAAATGAATCTCAACATGTGAATGATTAGAATTCTAACGCATGATTTAATTTCACATGTGATTAATGATGATTCATAGTGTTTTTCACGTTTTTTCATAGCATTTTAATTAGTTTTCCTTTTGCTTCAAAGAATCTCATGCATACTATTTGACTTTCACTGGGGAAGTGAACTCTAAATCGGAATTAGCGCGCGCGCTTTCTTCTAATACCTATGGTTTAGTGGTGCATCACACAAAAGGTAAAATTTACATTAAAAATAAGGAAGTGATCCACTCAGAGCTGCACCTAGTAAAACTGTTTGAATTATGAAAAGAAGCCCATTTTGGCATTTTCGATATTATTTTACCTATTTTAAAATGAAAATATACCTTTAATTTACCTTATTTTACTAAAAATCCTATAGTAAAGGTAAATTTTACACTTATCCAGAATGACAGAATAGCAGATTCTATTGAAATAATCTGAATATGCCACATATGTGTTCACACTAAAATCCAAACAGGTCCAAACCAGTGTCGACACGACCTAACGCGAAAGGATTCGTACTACTCTTTCTGAAAACCAGTTGTAATAATCTTTTCTCACGCGTTCATAGGAAAAAAGAGGGAAATGCAATTTATCTGCTTTTTTTTCTGCTGAATCCGTATATGGCGCCTGCAATTACTAGGATTCCTATGATAATTACGATAAAGGGCCACATGTTTATGTCCCATCCTGTGAGCCAAGCCAAACCAAAAATAATGACGATTATTCCGAATATGATGCCTGCTATTGCACCTCCCTGGGGAAGTCCGAAACATTCGT
>JAEOTF010000464.1 GCA_016840025.1 Candidatus Hodarchaeota archaeon | reverse complement strand
CCATCGGTTAACCCGTCAGCATCTGTATCTGGTTTAGTAGGCTCAGTGGAGTACAACATCACTTCGTATCCATCGGTTAACCCGTCAGCATCCGAATCTGACTTAGTGGGGGTAGTAGAGTACAGTATCACCTCTTCACCATCCGTTAACCCGTCAGTATCCGAATCTATACTGGTGGGGTAAGTGGAGTACAACGTCACCTCCTCCCCATCGGTTAACCCATCCTTATCGAAATCAAACAAATCCTCTAAGGGATAAGGATCCGTAACTCCTAAGGATCCCGCTAACTGATAAGCTTCATTCCCTACATTGTCTAACCAATAATTGCCCTCATTGGAAGAAGAATCATACCAGTAGTTGTCAGTACCACCATCCCAAGCTTGAATACTTCCATTGTTATTATTGAGGAAACTATTATGGTAAATTTGATTATCTTCACAATCACTCTTTATATTGAGTCCATACCTTCCATTCTCCATGATTAAATTTCCAGTAATAGTACCATTATTAGAATTTTCCAGAATGAGACCGTACCGTACATTTTGGGAACAGAAATTGTTACTGAAGGTTATAGTGCTTGAAAAAGAAAGGGAGATTCCGGTATCATTGTTTTGGGAACAGAGATTGTGGTTGAAAGTCGTATTCTCAGAAGAAGATAGATAGATGCCAGCGCCATTATTTTGAGAACATTCATTATTATGAATAGCTGTGTTCTTAAATCTGTAAATATGAATGCCGGCGCCATTATTTTGGGAACAGAGATTGTAGTTAAGAGTTGTATTCTCAGAAGAAGATAGATAGATGCCAGCGCCATTATTTTGAGAACATGTGTTATTACTGAGTCTCGTATTTCCAGAATATCTTAGAGAGATGCCACCCCACCCATTTTGGGCACAGGTGTTGTTATTGAGAACCAGATTCAAAGATTCGTAAAGATAGACGCCATAGTAATTATTTTGGGAGTAAATATTATTACTAAGGCTCATAAAACCAGATTCGTAAAAAGAAATGCCATAGTTATTATTTTGACAGGTATTTTCGCTGAGCGTTACATACCTAGAATCCCAAAGATAGATGCCTTCGTTATTATTTTGGCAATTATTCTTGATGAGGGTTGCAGCCCTAGAAGAAGAAAGATAGATGCCTTCGTTATTATTTTGGCAGGTGTTGTTAAAAATAATCGCCGTACTAGGAGCAACAGAGGCAATATAAATCCCAGCATAAGGGTAAAAGATACCAGTCTCCACCCAGCAATTCTGGATGATGAAATGTGCTGTTGTTCTAGTAATATTGATACCATGAGTATTAGAAGTGGTGATATTCCATCCCTCTAGAATATATGGATCAGCTTTCGTTCCTGACCCACTAACCGCTACTGCTGCAAGTTCCTCATCATTAGATATTTCGATAGGATCATGGGGTATGTAACTCATAGAAGAAGTAATAGACTTAACAAAAGTTGTCAACTTCACTTGTGCCGAAGTAGCATGGTTAGGAGAGGGTATTTCAAGAGCAGAGGGAAAGGAGTTTACTTTGGTAGTAATTGCGGGTAAAGAATCTGTAGAGTCCTTTTTTAGACTAGAAAAAGTTTGTTGAGGGATAGAATAAGCAGATTTAGGGATTAGTGCTCCCGCTATAATTAGATAATAAATGAGACAGATGTAAAGTATGGGGAATTTCAGGATTAGTCCTCTGAGTCAAGTATGAACTCTTCTGTATCTGAAATATTATAAGGCTTTACTTTGATGTGTGGAGAGAGTAACTCATCCCCACTCGAAGGCATTTAATACACAAATGTTCAGATCATGTTCAATCTAAAGTAGGAAATTATTTCTTTATATCGAACAATTTAAAATCAAATTTTCGAGGAATAATCAGGTTTCTCTTTAGAAACCTTAGAGAGTTGGATGAAAATGATTCTGAAAAGTCTTAATAGAAAGCATATAGTGGGGATTATAGGGATTGTTATAATAATAAGTGTTAGCATTGCAGCAGTAAGCTTTCAGTCGGGTTCAACAACACCTACAGAAATTACACAATCATCGACTGATTATATCGTGATGAGAGTGTACTCTACACGCGGTAAGATCGAAGGAAATGCTTCTCGTCCTGTACAGGGCGATATTGAGATTTACCAATATTCCCATAATGCATTTGTCTCTGGAATAGTATCTGGAGGTATGGGTGCATCGTCGATCCAACATACGCCAGTTACTGTTGTTAAATTGTGGGATGAAGCTTCTATACCTCTATGGGATATCTTTAGGCTAGGTGAGCACATACCTGATGTACAGGTATTATTTTACCAAGCTGGAATAACTGACACACTATACTTCAATGTCACCCTCCAAGACGTACAGATCGTTTCAATGTTGACCGATTCTGATGCAGAATTAACCTTTGAACAAGTTGCATTTTATTACAGTCGTATCTACTGGATCGATGAATTAGAGGGCACCTGGTCTGGAGCTAATGTAGATGGATCGGTAGTACCACCACCGTACTAAGCTCCGAAATCGCACAAATGTCGGATTAAAAATGATATGGAAGCAGAAGAAATCAATCGGGGTAATATTGTGGGGATTTTTGTTCCTCATGACTTCGATGATTCATCCCACGAATGCTATTGGATTCAGTGACTCCGAGAATGATGTCTTACTTGTCGATGCGAATGAAAAAGGAGATTTTTTTGCAGGGATTGATATTGTTCAGGTTTTCACTTATGGTTCTACGATAGTGATTCAATGCAAAGAACCAATACCTGTAGGTGCTGAGATTTTCTTTACTTTTCTGGTGATGTTCACCAATGACAAAATAGAAGACACATGGGATGCCGCAATTCGATTTATACACGAAGGACCTGATAATTTATTGGTAACATGGATCGTCGGAGATCCAATTGAAAGTGCTCCGCTTGATTGGAATACGGATCATACTGGAAGTTATTTTTCAGTGAACGAAATTCAACTGACGTTGATCTTTACAGACTATGAAGAAGTGAGCACTGCTGAAATGGCGGTAGATTCTTTAGCGGAAATAGTACACGACACAGGAGAAGTCCAAGTGTTTCAAGATTGGGCACCGGACTACTATCAACCCGTTGTATTCGGTTATATCCCACCAATTGATACTACCACCACAACCGAAGAGCCTACGACAACCCCAACTACTTCCATCGAACAGTCCAGCACTGAAACAACCACACCTATGGCATCAACTACTTCTACCGAACAAACCAGCACTGAAACAACAGCCCCTGCCACAGGCTTCATTAGTGCAGGATTTATTTCAACAATAATCGCCATTCCCATATTAGTGGGGATACATAAGAGAAAAACCAGAAATTAGACTTTCTTCTCTTTTTTCTTTTTATTGTCTAATTGTCTCTCTCTGTAATGTCCCTTAGATATTGAATAAGTTCCGTATTAGATCAAACTGCAGGAAACACCGAAAATCTGACAGATTTGTAGTGAATTTGTGTTAAGTGAATTGTATTATTTTGTTTAGAGATAAATCTCTCAATGCTATTATGGTAGAATATACTTTATATTTATATAAGAATTAAAATAATTGAGAATTAACTATCAACATTTTGGGGAAAAATGTGACAGAATGGCCTGCGGATTCAAAAGCATGGTTGGACGAAGCATTTTGGGATTTAGAAGCAGCAGAAGATCTTTTGCAAACCAAAAAATTCAATTACGCCTGTTTTCACGCACAACAATCCGCAGAAAAAGCTTTGAAGGCATTGCTTAGGTCTATCAATGAAAACTCTTGGGGACATTCTGTAAGATACCTTTTGGAAAGATATGAGAAAAAAACTAGAAGTAAAACAGGATTAGAAACATATGCTAAAGAGTTAGATCGACATTATATTCCATCACGTTATCCAGACGCCTTACCGTATGGATCACCTAAGGATGCTTATGATGAAGCAATCGCAACGAAATGTATACATCACGCAAGAAAAATATTGGATTTTGTAGAAAAATCAAAAGTAAGAATACTACAAAAAAAGAAAATCAGAAATAAGGAGGAAGAGTAAAACGAACACAACCCAATCTGATAAGCTAAATCAATTTGTTGAAAACTTAAAAATGGCGTATTCTATCCACTCAGTGATTTTGTATGGATCTCACGCCAAAGGAAACGTAAGAAAAGAATCCGATATTGATATCGTTGTTGTTGCTGATTTTAATGAGACGTTCTTAGACAGAATCGGTAGTTTAATTGAAATTGGGCAGAATTTGTCGAATTTAGAACCCTTAGGTTATACAAAGGGTGAATTTATAGATATGTTCAAAAGAGGCCATGTTACAGTGCTTGATTGCTTAGAGGATGGAATCATACTGTATGATGATGGTCTGGTCCAACAACTAAAAGTAGAATTTAATGAAGCTAAACGAAGAGGTTTACGGAAGACTGAAGTATCTTGGATAATTGATGCCCTTATAGAATGACTCTATTAATAATATTGAGTGGATTGTTGTTGACCTATTTTCAATGACTGAAGAAGAAGCTACTTTGCTTGGTTGTATTGTTTCTAATATTATTATTTACAAAGATACTTTTTAGGGTCATATTAAGTATTATGGGGACGCATCATGAATACTGAAATACTTTTATTATAATCTAATTTCTCTAAACAAGATAATTAGCCTAGTTAATGTAATTTCAAAGTTAAGATACTAAAAACCATTAGATTTAAGATTGGGAGATTTTATGCTCATAAAACCGTTGATTAATTTTTTAGGGATTCAGAAACTTCCTGAAAGGACACAAAAGCTAGTCCAAAAAGCAGTGCTATTTAAGCTTGCTCCCAATCCCAGATACCTGTTTTTAACCAGTGACAATACGCATAAATCCATGTTTGAATCATCATTGCTGCATCATAAGAAGTGTACGAATAATGCCAGTCTTTTTTTGGGCGAAGATAACAAATTTTAGTATGTCCATAGCTATCCCGTTCATAAACATGTTTTACTCTAGATTTAATTCTTGGTTTTTGAACCCAAGCAAAAGGAGCGCTATTTGGGTAGTTATATGGAAACTCGATTAGTACTTTGAACCTACCACAAGCATATCGTCCTGTTGTTCGATAAGCTACAAGGACGCATGTATTACCATTTTCAAGTTCGAAGAAATCAGCCATCGTTATATCAGGAAAGACACCTTGTAATTGCCTTAATTCGTAATTAACTGTTCTCTTCATCGGTTATCAGCCTATTATAAATTTAAAAACTGTTTCAAATGGTCCAGTAGTCCTGCTTCTGACCAACCCCATATCCCTGTTTTTAGCCAATGACAGTATGCATAGATCCATGTTTGTACCATTATTGCGGCCTCGTATGAGGAATACGAATAGTGCCAATCTTTCTTCGGACGAAGATAGCAAATTTGGGTATGTCCATAGCTATCGCGTTCATGAACATGTTTTACTTCAGGTTTTATTTTAGGTTTTTGAATCCAGGCTAAAGGTGCGCTAGTAGGGTAGTTGTAGGGATACTCGATGAGTACTTTGAAGGTACCGCATGCAAATTGTCCAGTTGTCTGAAAGGCAACACGAACACAGATATTACCGTTCTCAAGTTCGAAAAAATCGGAAATTGTTACATCTGGAAAGACGCCTTGTAATTCCTTCAATTCGTAATGAACCGACCTTTTCATATACTCACTCACAATATTATAAGGATTAATATTATTTTTTATCATTTACCCCATGAAACGGGCATTTTGGATCCTTTTCTAATGTTTCATAATAGTATAACTCAAGTCCTTCGATCTGGGTGGTGTTATCATCTTTAATAATATCTCTATTGTACCAAATATAGAAATTATGTTCAAAATTATAAAGTCCATGCTGTTGGTCCTCTAGTAGAGTGCTTAAACAAATTTTCGTCAAGAATATTGTGATATTGTCAATATCTAATCCAAGTCCGGGCTGAGACAGTTGTTCTTGCAGAGTTCGATCATAATTTATTTTCGGTTCAAGACTTTTAGGTGATGGAACAAATTGTTGCTCGGTACTGAAATCATCAGAAGGGCTAGAATAGACACAGTGGTAGCATAAATCTTCTTTACTTGGATTGACTTTGAATATCAGACCTGACGTAACTGCATCAGTAGCTCCTGCAAATATGATAGGAATAGGCGTAGAGATACTATGAACAAAATCATTGAGAGCAAAATTTACGTTATGGTCTCCTGTTACAGCGAGTATTAGATCAGTATCTTTGAATAGGGTTTGAAAATAGTCAAAATCACTTTTGCTGTTTATTTCAAAATTCCTATTAATGCAATCTATTCGGACATCTGGTATACGGTTACCAATATAATCTTTAACAGCAAAGGTTTTGTATCTGCCTAAGTTTACTAAATCGCAGATATGACGAATTATATTATGGATTTCTAAGCGATCAATATCAATGAAAATAAAATCTTTTACCCCTGATTTGGCTAGATATAAAACTGCAAGAGCCCCTCCTGAACCTAACCCGATGACAGCAATTTTTTTCTTCGTCAGTACTTTTACAGGTGTTTCATCTTGATTGATACGTACAAATAATCTACTAAAATCGATTTCCTCAATTGAAGTATCTTCATTCTCTGTAGATGGATCAACAAAATTACAAATTGTTGGATTTTTGAGTTGGTTTCTTTCTATTTCCAAATGGATATGTGGAACACTTATTAATTCTTTAATAAGGAGTGAAGATCCAGTATTAGTAAGTTGTTTACACGGACAAAGCGATGTTTCAGATTGGTTTTCTATACCATTCTTTTTTATAGTAATAAAGCCAATATAGTTTGAATTAGAATCTCTAATTTTGTCAGTAGTCTCATTTATTGGAATTAAATCAATTAAATGTACTACATCAAAATTATCGTGTACTCTCCCTTTAATGATATAATGTAAGTTAGATTCCTCAATTGAGTTTAATTTATCGGCAAATAATGGAAACTTTAAGATTTTCATATCATATCATATCCAATTGTCCATATCTAATATTTTCCATAACGGGTAATCCAATAAAGAAGGGATTTTATTTTCTATTAGATTTTTTATTGAAAGAATGAAGTTATTGATTGATTCAACGTCATCTAATACCGCTGAAGGATAAGTTTCAATAGTAAATAACCTTGTTATATCTGCAGATGCGAGATCGACATATATTTCTCCATTTGGATAGTTATTTGGAAAAGAAATCAGCAGTTTAAGATTTAGTATTAGTTGGAGACTATTAGTTCTAACCTCTACCAAATCTTTCAGATCATATTGAATTGGGAATCCAAGGATTTGTTCATCAGGATTTCTCCCCTCATATTTTTTAATTTCTTTTTCGGATAGATTGGGTTTGAATTGCTCAAATATCTTGGTTTTAATTTGTAGTATTTTTCTGTTAATAATTTCCTCTTTACTTATCTCTGTATCCGCTATTACGACATCATTTTGTATCTCAAATTCATCGAAGTCTTCTTTAAAATCTGTTATATCCTCGATCTCTTCTATAAAGTCCGTTATGTCATCAATTATTCTAAAATTATGTGGGGATACTTTGTAAGTATTGAATAGGGGGGAGTTTTCAGGTAAATCGTTATTATCTTGGATTCGTTCATAGAATTCTATATGAGTCGTATGTGTAGAATCAGAACTATCAATAATCATTGCTATTATTCTATCTAAATGATCGTTGATTTCAAAAAACTCTTCTATTTGATGATAATCACCGCTACTCGGTCCGCCATACCCTAAATGTTTATGCCAATTGCCTAAGTAGGTTAGGCTTTCATTCTCAACAATTCCTTTTGCATAGCCTGGACTAATCTCAAAGTAAGCTCGTTCCCTTATGCAAAAATGATCGGGGGGTGTAAACTCTCTTAAAATAAAAATAGATTTGAGATTATTACTAACCTTAACAGTTCCAAATAATAATCCACCAGTTTCTACATTTTTTTGCTTTTCTACTTCAGCTACTATGTCAGAATATACATCTTCTTGAATGTAAACTTCTATAGAATACTCTTCCATTTCCATTCAGGAATTCATCCATTTTAATCGCATAGAAGTTAGTAATGTTTTGAAATTGGGACAGTCTTCTTATTCCCTTCTGCATCTTCTCTAGCTTTTTCCTTTTCAGTCGTATCTATTGGTTTCACAGGTCGAGGCATTGTTCGTTCATCCTTATATTTTGAATTTATTGTTGTTTGAATTGGATTTTAAAACTAATTATTATTTTTTCCCAAATTAAAATATAAATCTCTACCAAAACTATTGAAAAAACCTGTTAAATAAATTAAAAATGAAATTCAAGCGAAAGGAATTAAATTGATATGCCATAGCAGCAAAAGCGAGTCTTAGTATGTTATTGAATATTATACTACCTTTTACTAATTTTATCACCCAAAATGAATTTGTACTGACTTACAATGACATTTATAAGGAATTGAAAGACTTGAGTAGGATGTTAAGTATTTTGTAATTTAACAAATTGAAGGATGTATAGGGTTTATGAAAAAGAGAATTCTGATATACTTTCTTGTCTTAGCAGTAACCATAGGTCTCTTTACACGTGTAAGTCCATCTAGGGCCACGCTTGCGGGTCTTAGTAATTTAGGTTTTGATACTGGTACTAAGAGTCCATGGATGGATATGAATAATATTGGTACTGTTGTAGCGTCTGGTACGTTCACATCTCAAAATGGACCTTGTAGTTGTAAGTTAAATGGTACAAATGGGCAAGTGATTTTTCTATATGGAAGCGATATGGGCACTGTTTCAGTGGATTTGGAGTATAGTTGCCGAGTTTGGGTTTATGATAACGTAGATGGAGATGTAAGAATCACCTTAAAGTTAATGAACTTCATGGTGACATCAACAATAGCTCAAGCCAGTGTGACGACATCCAATTATGACGGTTGGAAGGAATACCTTGTGGGTCCACTTTCTACAAGCAATACGGATGTGAGCAGGGGTAGATTCCTTATTGAAATAATGGGTACTGTAAGTAGCGCCGATCCTATATATGTAGACTCTACTGATCTAGATCTAACAACCGTAATAACTGAATTCCCGATCTCGTTCCTTATTCCATTATTAGGAGCAATTCTGGTAATAGTTATCAAAGTCAAACCTAGAAAAAAAAGACAATAAATTCCAATATTTGTTTTTTGCTTCCTCTAGATTTAGATTATTCCTCTATCCTTTCTAATTTGAATACAACTGGTCTCATACCATCACGACAGCTAGTATACATCACATTAATCCCTATATGCTCAAAGTTCCCACCACTAGCTATTACTGATAAATCCTTGAATAGATCGTGCCAACCCCAACCACAAAACCCTTCGGGTTTAGTACCCAGAATACTTTCTACTATGATTTCTTGACCATCTTCAAATACTGGGCAGCGAGGTACTAAACTTCCATCAGAAAAAGTCATTTCGTGATTAAAAACTTCTTCAGGACTGAATCTCTTGACTACTGTTATCTTTACTGAAGCCATGTTCATTACCTTTGATTCTTTATGATTAGTCTATTCTTTTTAATTTGAACACAACAGGTCGTACACCATCACTACAACAGGTATAAGTTATTCCTGGACCTAAAAACCCATCAAAATCACCACCCCAAAAGAGAATTGATAAACTCTCGTAGATTGCTGCCCAAGCAAAGGTGCAAAAGCCCTCTGGAATTTTTAGTCCTTCTGTAATGAATTCATCCCCCTCTTCAAATACTGTACAAGATGGGATAATCCCACCAGAGTCATTAGTTAACCTATATCCAAAAACATATTCTGGTTCAACTTTTTTGAATACAGTGATTTTGATATTTTCTCTCACCATCTTATTTCATTCCTTATCATTCGTTAAAACGGCTTATCTAAGCTGAATAAAATAATTAAGACATATACGATTCGGACAAATATAAAATTAATGTACTTACTTTAATATACTTTCTGCTACTCATGCTGCTACTCCTAGTAATCCAGGTTAAGGCAGGTTAAAGTCCTAATAATAGCTAAATTTATGGAATGAAATATGTTATATACCTTAGAGAAGATCAACAAGCAAATTCTTTCACTTTTTCCATCTCGAGAGTATCATCTTTGCTTAGATGCCCTAATGGAAGAAATATGCAAAGGGGAAGTAATAGTCGATGATCTTAACACACCCCAATCTGGCGCAGTTATTATTTATCCAAATAGTGGGGAAGTATACATTTATCTGTTTGGTAAGCGTCAAAGTGAATTTATCATTTCCTTGAATGAACATTTTCATACTACTATCAAACCCAAGGCTCTTGAACGGGGATTAAGAGCCTATCAGTTTTATCCACTTTCGGGCTGGACAATTATGGATGAAGCTGAACTAATTGTTGATAAAGACAACTATTTTATTCTTAATATAAAAAAATTTCATCAAAATCATGCAGATTGGAAGAACAAAATTCCCTCAGGCTATTCACTCAAAAAAATCGAAAGTAAAGAGGTTTTTGATGAAGTATCATCCTTCTGGAAAAGCTTTGTAATATTTCTCAAAAAAGGATTTAGCTACTATATTACTCATGATGATACAAATGAGATTGTCTCCTATTGTCATAACAAATATGTAACGCAGAATGCATGTGAACCGGGAGTTACAACAATAGAAAAGTTTCATAAGAAAGGCTTCGCCACATTAGTGACATGTTCTGTGATTGAAGAAGCTATAACTCGTAATCTTCGACTAGTTTGGGAATGCTGGCGTGGCAATGAAGCATCAATTCGCTTAGCTACAAAATTAGGTTTTGAGTATCTATGTGATGCTCAATTTCACATTGGTTACTTTGATGATTTAGTACATTACTGGAATACCGGTTATTTTTATTTAATCGATAAAACTGACGCTTTAAAGGCAGCAAAACTGTTTACGAAAGCATTAGAGTTGAATAAAACACTTAAACGACAGATTACCCCTAATTATTATTATTACGCTGCCCAAGCTTTCGCTATGGTGAAAAATAATGGACTTGCACTGGATTGTTTGAAAAAAACAATAAACAATACTAGTGAAGAGGGATTAGAATCACTAAGAAATAAAATATTGAATGACTCAGTTTTTATTGAATTACGTAGAAATATTCTAAAGGAATTTTGACATAGATTTAATCACTTAGTTTCCCTTTTTACTGAGCATATAATTTAAATTAAGAGAATGTGAATGATAATGACTGCT
>JAEOTF010000463.1 GCA_016840025.1 Candidatus Hodarchaeota archaeon | reverse complement strand
TCTTCTATGGAGCACAAAAATTACTTTGGGAACTTGGAACTAGATGGGGACCACAATTGTATCTAACTACGACGCCATTCGACAGTGAAGAACTCATAACTCTTGGCATGAGGGCTCAGTTTATAGGAGTGATAATAGGAGGTCCCATTCTTGGAGTTGGAATGCTTTTAACAATTTATACTGCAATCAAATATTCAGATACTTCTTCTATGATTAGTTTCTTTGGTTTCCTGACTATCATTTTAGGATTGACTCTTGGCGCAGTTTTTTTTGTACCTCGAGGGAGTTTGCCGACATCTGCTCCAGAGTTCTATTGGCGGATGGGAGCTGCTTTTGAAATTGTATTCATAGGAGTATTATTACTTGTCATTGGTCAATTCTCTCCTTTTCCAGACCTTCATTATATTCGTCCTTTTCTTATAGCGGGAGAAATAGGAATTATCTTAGCTGTGTGTGATTATGGAGCTGCTAGTAGTTCATATGATCAACCTCCTCTCACTGGCTTGATTTTAGGAGCACATTATATTATTTGGTCATTACTGATAATCTTGAGTCTGACAATGATCTGTTGGAACGGGATCCACTTAAATCAAAAGAAAATTAGCTTGAAGTATATTTTACAGTTTACTGGAGCAAGTGGAATTATCGTTCTTTGTTATCTGACATTACCACCTTTTTTACCGCGTAGAACGACCTTTATCGTTATGTACAACCTTTTTAATCTCGTTCTAATCTTAGCATTGGTGATTCTTACTATTTTCATTGGTATTACTGCCCTAAACACATGGAAATTAGTGAAAACATCCCATCATAACAAGGCGGTCGTCTCATGAGAGGGAAAGATATTCTTATATCATTCACACAGTTAATAACTTCTTCAAGGGAAGTATTTGCAAAAGAAGTAGCTGTCCAAGAATGCTTTCGCATGCTTACTTGGATTGGTCTTCCTGTATTTCTAATTTCATGTGTTACTATCATATATATACGTAATAATATAGCTTTAAATTATTGGTTCGGGATTATTTCCTATGGAATAGGAGTTTTCTCAGGTATATGCGACTATTATATTCGAGAAGAGCTTTTAATGATTTATAATGGGAGGAGTGCTGTTTTATGGATAGAAAAAATTAATTTATGGCTTTGTACTGCGTACATGACAATTAGTTTAATGTTAATATTGAAACAGATGAAGTTATCTCATTATAATCCGTTGTCAAATATCACTCTAAGTTTACCGATTCCTATATGTGCGATTATTTGGTTCCTTGATTCTTCTCAACTAAATGACATTTTCATGGGTTATTACGTATTAGTTATTCTCATTGAAATTATTCTAATCATCAAACTAACAATCCTTGATGATATGACTTCATATGATTGGATAACCCTACCTTTCTGGATAAGTCTCCTATTTACCCCCTTTTATCAATACCCGGGTTGGTGGTTCTATTTTGAACCAATTTCAGTCCTATTCGAATTAATATGGATGAGACATGCATTGCTATTACTTCTTGTACTTTTTCCTATTTTAATTTGCTTCTTAATTTTACTAAATCAGAATAAAGACATAGATATAAATAATAATAAGTCAAGAGAGTAGTACATGTAAAGAGTTTACTTTTTTTAGGCTTTTGTTGCTTCTAATAATGTTTTTTTGAAAATCAACCACTTTTTGAAGTCGGACAAGAGAATGTCTTGATAATTGGTTACTAGAAGCTCCGTTTTCAAATCCAGTGATTTTAGATAGTTTGAACGTTCCACAAGTATAAGCCTTCCTAATGGCTTCAAGACTCGAAAAATTTCCTTAAAGAGTTGATTTCTATTAGAATACCGATTTAGTACCTCTACGCCAATCACACAATCAAAATATTCGCTTTCAGAAGGAATATCTAAAGGAGATGCTGCATAGATCTGCACATTCTCGTACTTCTGAATTTTTTTATCCCTCGCACCTTTATGGGGCTTAAGAGCTGCATCATATAACCCCCATACTTCTCCCGAGACTTCAACAGCCTTAGATAATTCAATCATTACATTAGTCTTCGTATATACTAAAGTTAAACATTTAAAACCTTTTTTTGGACGTAATGTATTGATAATGATTTTTTCAGTCTTTCCCATCAAATTTACACCACTTATTTCTTCTGTCGCTCATAATAGTCCTTTATAGCTGCATGCAGACCGTCTGCTGCCAAATTGCTACAATGCATTTTTACTGGTGGGAGTCCGTCAAGGGATTCTGCTACATCATCACGAGTTATTTCTAAGGCTTTTTCCAAAGTTTTTCCTTTGGCTAATTCAGTTATTATACTACTAGTAGCAACTGCTGCTCCACAGCCAAAAGTTTTGAATTTAACATCAATTAGTCTATTGTCTTTAACTTTGATTGTGATTTTCATTAGGTCTCCACAAGAAGGATTACCTACCTCTCCTACACCGTCCGCATCCTCAATTTCACCCATATTACGAGGATTATGAAAATGATCCATAACTTTATCGCTATAATCCATTGTTCTACCTCACAATTCTTCAAGAAGTTCTTTTGGAGTTAATGGAGACATCATTCGTAGTCTTTTAACAGTTTCAGGAACTGTGTCCAGTAAAAGACTAACTTCATCTTTCATTGTAAACCTACCCAAATTAAGCACTAGTGATCCATGAACTTCTTCATGAGGTATTCCCATTGCAGACAAGACATGTGAAGGTTCTAATGCTTTAGCTGCGCAAGCAGAGCCAGTAGCTGCCGCAATACCTGCCATCTCTAGATTGAGAAGCATTGATTCACCTTCTATAAAATTAAAGCGAATACTAGCATTGGTAGGTAAACGATCCGTCTTATGACCATTCAGAAAACTATAAGGAATTTGTTTTGTAAATGTTTCAATAATTTCGTCTCGTAAGGGTTTCAATCTTTCATTATCTTGATTCATTTCTTTTTTAGCTATTTCAGCTGCAGCTCCAAAGCCTACAATTCCAGGAACATTTTCCGTTCCTGCACGACGACGCATCTCTTGTCCTCCCCCTGTCAGTAAAGGTTCCAGAGGAACGCCTTGTTTTTTATATAATCCCGCAATTCCTTTTGGACCATAAATCTCATTGGAACTTATTGTGAGGAGATCGATATCCCAATCATTAACATCGATAAAAATTTTACCTAAAGCAGGCACTGCATCAACATGGAAGGTTGTTTTATCATTTATTTCATGGATCAGCTTTGCTAAGGATTTAATATCCTGTATAGTGCCCATTTCACTGTTAGCGGCTTGGATAGAGACTAGTATTGTATCTTCTGTTAGTAATTTTTCAAGAGAGTTCGTATCTACCTGCCCTTCAGTGTTTACGGGTATTTTATTTAATGTAAATCCATTCTTTACTAGTTGTTCACAGGCTGAAAGGACAGATACATGTTCAATAGCGGAAACTAAGATTTTTTTTCCCTGGTTCTTTTTTTTAGCTGCTGTACCTTTCATTGCCCAGCAATTGGATTCTGTGGCACATGAGGTAAAAAATAATGATTTTTCGTTTGCATTTATCAAACTACACACTTTTAAACGCGATTCTTGTATAATACGCATAGCATAGCGGCCAATAGAATAAAGAGATGAAGGATTTCCAAAATATTCTTGAAAATAAGGTGTTATTGCTTCCATCACTCGTTTATCCACAGGTGAAGACGCTGCATAATCGAAATAGGCATGGGACATTGAAAATCACATCATTATAGTAGATTCATTGTAATTGAAACAAGCAGGATCGTGCGAAATTACAACCATTAGTTATAATTTTGAAGAAATCTGGGGAAATTTGACTAAGTTCATGTTCTTTCATAAATTTTTGGTATTTATTCACAATTTCTTCAGCAAATTTACGATTATTATCTTTTAAAGCCTGATATCCTTCTTGAACAAATGAGTAACAATATTTTAAGTCTTTTATTTCAGCATTATCGATTGAAGAGAAGACTCCCTCGATTACACGCCTAAAATTTCGTTCTAATGAATGAATACAAACGAATTGCAATCTAGTTTCAGTGTTTGTCGATTCCATCATTCCTTTTGTACCGATTTTAATTAGGTCTAATAAGAGTGATTGAAACAGTTTTCTTTTATCTGTTATCTGGTTTTTATCAATATTTTGAGGATCTTCCAGGACATTTCCTAGTTCTTCTACAATAGTATCCATTTTATGAAGAGCCTTTTCAATTAACTGGTTACTTACATTATTTAACAGCATTCCAGCAGAATCAATTGACAAAGAATCCTGTTTTATACCCCATTCCAGTGCAGCACAAGCTTGAGACCCACAAGATGGGCAACCTCCTCCCAAACAGTCAGAAAAAGGAGAACCACAAGTACAAACTACTGCAGGCCAAAGAATGTTTTCAAACTCCTCTAATGTTTTGATAGCGTCATCTCGATCATTTGCTCTTCTTATTATTATTTTTCCCGAGTTAAAGATGTGAATGGCCTTTTCTTCAATCTCTAAATATGCATATCCCATTACTTTTGAACAACGTGCTTTCTCAAATGAAACATCCTGAAACAATGCGCACATTTCACAAGGGGCAAATAATTGTTGATGCAAGGAGTTATGAGGACGATGTACCATTGATTCAAGGGTTATCTTTCCATACTCTGCACAAGGTTGTAGTTCAACAATTGGTTCGCTAAAAGAAAAGTAATTATTAAGTTTAGAGCGTTTAGAAAGCCTATCTTCAATTTTCTTTTTATCTACAGGAGTGAGAACTGGACAGTCTAAGTAAGACTGTTCATCACTAAAAACCCGTCTTGCCATAGCTTCACAAGTAGGATTGCCGCATAAGGAACAATCGAGATGAGGGAAGAGTTGTAAAATGGAACCACTATCAACTTTAGGCACTTCTAAGCACCTAAAAAGAAGGAACACAGATCATCAAAAAAATCTTCTTTGTACAAATTTTCAGAAACTAACCGATATATGTGAAATTTAAAAAAATTATTAGCAATTCCAATAATAAAAAATACTGGAAGAACTGGAATGAATAAGGTTTCAAGAGGAAAGAAAATAAAGGGAGCCCTTTTGGGGCAGATAGGTTTCTTCACTGCTCTTCTGTCTATGTGCGTCTTCGTAGAAAAGGA
This sequence comes from Candidatus Hodarchaeota archaeon, assembly GCA_016840025.1. Next base: position 676 of record JAEOTF010000463.1, on the reverse strand, counting down.
ATTGTTAGTATAACTAGACTTAAACCTAATATGAACCACTCAAACCCCGAAATAATTCCAGATGGGGTATCTGTCTCACTTGGGGTAGTCGTCTCACTTGGGGTAGTCGTCTCACTTGGGGTAGTCGTCTCACTTGGGGTAGTTGTCTCACTTGGGGTAGTTGTCTCACTTGAAGTAGTTGTATCTGTTTTACCTTCTACAGCAGGAGGATCAATATAGATTGTGAAAATTTCGGTATTTGTCTGATAAGCTGTCTTATTTGCTGTGACTATGAGATCAAAACTAGTTGAACGATAAGTTAGGGTAGTTGTAAATTGACCTGTGCTATTTGTCGTTCCAATTTGATTGATTGCTCCATCAGTAACACTTATGGTCGCTTCGTTCACAGGATTGCCATTAGAATCTTCCACCTTAAATGTAGGAGTGATATTTTGATTGGTTGCAAAAATAGATTGCATTGAAACATGGAGCTGAAGTTTAGTGATAGAGTAGCTAGTAATCCAGTCAAGAATGTTTACAAGCAGTTGAACATTATCGGGATCATTGTCAAGCTCTGTAGGTATGATATTTAAAAGTGAATCACCCCAGGGCCAACCGGAAATTGCAACAAGACGTGCCCTGTTCTCTAATTCACTTGCTGCCAGATATTTAGCGGGACTTGATTCATTGGGATCTT
>JAEOTF010000462.1 GCA_016840025.1 Candidatus Hodarchaeota archaeon | reverse complement strand
GGATAATAGATGGTCTAGATCCATTTCCTCACATATCTAGAAATCCCCCAACGAGCGAAGTCCACCCTACTAGCATGCTTATAGTAGAATTTGACTCCAGTATCTTGAGTTAGCAGGTCTACTTGTCGTGAAAAGGGTTTCAGCCATTTATTGGGGAGTCTAAGAAAACCAAAATAAAGGTGAGGGAGCTGATCTTCCAGAAAAAATACATCGACTCTGGGGAAAGAAAGTAGATTATGAATAACCCATGGTCTTCCACTTATTTCTGTTGAAAGAAAAAAGAAAAGAGTCGTATCTAACCCAATGTTACTATAATTATACATCAACACTAATAACTTTTCCTCCGAATATTCCTTCAGGCGTCTATGGACTTCAGTACGAGATACATTAATCGTCTGACTCAAATGACTAGTATTATGAAAGTGCCCCTCGATAGAAATAAAATCGATGATTTTAATATCAGCGGGGGTGAGTGGTCGAAACAACTTATCAGGAGGAATCAAAGAGAAAGTCAGGTCAGGTGAAGAATGGATAGTGGTATCTCTTTTCACGTTGAGTAAAGGAACAGGATCTCGCCACCTGTCGTCTCCAGTGACTAGTTGGGAGAGATTCCAAGAAGATATACGTGAATGAATTAGTTTGTCGTTCAATAATTCGAGATTTTTTCGGAGTTTGGCAGACGTAGAGGTTTTCTTGAGGGGGATCTGGACGACACTATACTTTCCTATAGTGAGGTCTGTGGAGAAAAGTAAATATTGTCTGTATTCATCTGGGAATGGGTTTGTGTGTATCAGGAGCGTTGTTTCGTACCCTAAGCGCCCCATATCAACGAAACTTAACCCGTTCTTCATTTGTAATAGATCTAATACCTTATTTTTTCTTCTAAACGTCTTTGTTGACAGATTTAAGTGTTTAGAGAATTCTGAATAACTAGGTTCTTTGAACACGGAATATTTTTGTCTGGCCATGACTTGAAAAGCTCTTAAGATTTCGATATCTATCTCATCAAGAGGAATGTAGAAATGAAATAGAATTGGAAAAATAAATTCATATAACGTTTCCACATCTGCTTCGATCTCTTTTGTCAAGATTCTCTTGGTAAATGCTTCTAATAACTGTTCTTTGTGGTTAAGGATCTCATAGGCTATTAAGTTTGATGGAAATAACATTCCTCCTCTTACCCCCCACCATAAAGTTATAGATAAAAAATCTCTAAACCAGACCTCATTTAGTTCAACAGATCCTTTTTCTTTGTACTTTTCATAGAATGGGAGAGTGTAGGAGGTTTCCATGCTTTGCAGAATGTCCCACAGATCATCGAGCGAAGCCTCCTTTGTTCGTTCGTGGATTACCTGCCACATCTCCAGAAAATCCAGTACAAATGGTTCTATTTCATACTCCTCTCTTTTAAATCGGAGGGTTTCAAGTAATTGACGTGGTTTTTGAGTCGGCATTGTAGATTATACATTCTATTATGCTTTCCATTTTTAAAATCACCCAAAACCCAGACCATGGGATTTTTCTCCCTTTTTCTCCTTCGTCTGTCCTTCAATCGTTTTCCAACCATTTTCATTCACTTTTCTCTCTGTTTTCCGTTGGTCTACCTCTAGCTTTTCCATTCTCTCAATCTTAAACTCCACTCTCTCCAGATGTAATTTTTTACACCTTACAGTTTCGGACACCATTTCCGCAAAACCTGTCCCATCCTGTCTACTAGCTGTTTTTTAAACAGTGCCACTATTATTCACGTAATGCTAGTTTCACTTTTTACTCACAAAATAACCATAAATGAGGAAAAAAGCAAACTGGTCATTATTAAAACCCCATTCCCAGGTAGTATTTCTAACTCCCCGAGGTAAAGATATGAGGAATTCTCCCCAGACTCATAAACTACGGCATTTACCCACGGACATTCCCTCGCTAGATTTCATTCTCCAGTTAGTCATTCTCTCTGGCAGCCTATTTGAGTCTGTTAAGAACGATTATGTTTGTATCACCATTAAAGTCAATAAAGAGTTCTCCAAGTATTCTTCAGCTGCACAACGCCAGCTACTTACCCACTTTCTGGATCTTCTTCAAGTCAGTACTTCCGTTCATTGCTATTTAGTCCATGACCGTACCGATACCGACATATATCATTTGCTACTTGGTGATTCTTCATGGGGGCAATCCTCGATTTTAGGAGGTTCTATGGTTGAAAGCGATTCGTGATTCAAGTACCAGTCTTGTGGCCGATACTCTCGCTGACGTGGCCCACACGATTCAATTATTTATGCAATCCGTGGTATATCATTTACAATCCATTGATCACCGAATTGTCACCCTTCAAGAAGAGATTAATGAGTTGAAAAATGGGAGTCAAGAACCTCCGAATAACAAAGATAAAGGAGTGAATATTTCATGAAATCGAAAAAGAAGGTGTTTGACACAATTTCTAAGCAATTTTCAGGGGTTGTTGATGTTAACTGCGAAGGCTCAGAAGAGTATCAAGACTCCATGAGAGTGTTCATTAGTCTGAATTTAGAATTAAATAATAAGTCTTCCAAGAAAAAGGACAACGGTTATGACCCTCTCGTTATCGAACAGTGGACGTTACAAGCCCTTCAAAAGACCTTTAAAAAATAAGTCCCTTTGGACAAAATTCCAGTATATACGCACTGATTTTCGGTTTTTCCGCAAGGAAGAGTCGCGGAAATAGCGAGGAGGGAATCAGGAGGACAGTTGGTTTTCCTTATCATTTTCATGGATCTGTCTGCTTAACACGTTTTTATTGTCGGAGCTTAGATTTTGAATATATAAGGTATCTCCGTCAATCCTACCTGAATAAAAGAAATTCACTAATTAGGAGTGAAAAATATATGCATAACCAACAACAGGTGTTTGCCATAATTTCCGAACTTTTTGCGGGAGTTGTAGATGTTAATTTTGAAGGGTCAGAGGAATATCCCGATTCTCACAAGGTTTTCTTAAGCTTTGATCTTAGGCTGAAGAATTCCTCCACCAATAACCAAGAAAGGCTTGATCTCTATGATATTGAACAGTGGGTCAAGCTTTCCCTCGAAGAAACGTTCAGAGATCAAATTCCTGATAAATCCTCCCCGACCTCACCAATAAAAGCAAATCCCTAATCCCCTGAAAAACAAGAATGATCACTTTTGTGTGTGTGCAAAAATCCTCTCGACTTGCTGTTGTATAATACCAAGCTCTGTTAGTTGGTTTGCCAGTGCTTTTCTCACAAAATCATGACCATCTTTCGCAAAACCAGACTTGATCGCCACTGCAATACACTGACGAAGATTATCCTCCAATTTCATATTGATGGTCTTAGGGATATCCACCATCACAATAACGTCTTCCATAGTAAAACCCTTTATTATTCTCAATTAAGTGGTTATCGCTAACAGAACCCAAATCTTCTGACTTCTTTTGAGGTCATTTATATGACCTACTCTATAAATGCTATGAAAATGATGCATTTTTAAATATTGCTAACCCGTAACTAAGATTTCGTTAGCTCTCATAGCATTCATACCTTTCCCAAACTTGTCACTAAATATATGATATTTTTTCGATACTTTTTTAAGATAGACTAACGGTAGACTTAGGGTAAGGTAAGTGAAAATATGTGAATTGATCACAGAAGCTCACTTGCCTAGGTTTATTCCACAGAGTAAGGTTTTACCCCTAGGACGATGAGTTGGCCACTCATAGGTTCAACTGCTTCAGTGGTTATGCTCTTAGGGTATGATCTTAGGAAGTCCTTCTATTATCAAGAGGGCGTGGAGTAACGTCAGGGTCTTATGTTGAGTCTCCTTAAAAGTAGGGTTGGTTTGAAATGAGAATTATATATTGTACACCACTTATGAAAATTAATAATTTCCAACTAATTTTGAATATCAAGTCAATAAGTAGAGAAATTTTTACACACCTTATAAATTTTAAAACTTTTCTTGAAATAACTTTGATTCCAGTTTCTTTACTTCTGATGTTCGTGTCTCTGGGCTTTTACCTTCTTTTTGTTGGACTGAAGAGCTCAATACGTAATTTATCACCTGTTCGTCAAACTCCCTTCTCCTTTAAGGACTTGCTTATCCACCTGAAAAATGAATTCAAGTCAACATTAAGCGATATTAAAGATACTCTAAAAGAAGATTGGCTATCTCTCACTGTCTTGTTCATTACTGGCTTCCTTTTCATGGTCATTACATGCTTTGATTTCTTCATTACCAGTCTTAAAGGATTGATCGCTGTTTTTAATGAGTCAGTTATCCCATTCCTCTTGACTTCATCAATGTCAATAGCGAGTGGTATCAGTGGACTCATGCCACTAATCAATCAAGGTTTCTCTGCCATTGGACAAGGTATATCTAGCTTTGTTACTTTTTTAGTTGGACATTTTTGGTGGGTTATACTTCTTCTCGGATGGTTGGTAATCTTTATTCTGATAATCGTTTCTATCAGACTCACGGTAGCACTTTTTGATCGTCATCTAAGTCCAAAACATACTACCCTTCCCAAATTTCCCACATATCAGAAGTCTCCTGTTTTAGGAAAGATTGCCAAGAATTTTACGCCTACCAAAAAAGGATTCTGTCTTTCTATCCTTGTAGTCGGAGTTTTGATGGTCTCTGTTCAAGCAGGAATCG
>JAEOTF010000461.1 GCA_016840025.1 Candidatus Hodarchaeota archaeon | reverse complement strand
GTTATATTTTTATAATTTGTATAAGAAAGTATATCTCAGGTGAGATTCGTTGTCTGTATTAATTAAGGACATTGACAAAGAACTTTATGCAAAATTTAAATCTGCGGCAGCTTTAAGAGGTTTAAGAATTAATGATGCCTTATGTGAGGCAATGAAGAAATGGATAAAAGATGAAAAACCTTTATCTGAGAAAGATAAAGAACGAATAGAAAACAATGCCACTTATCGACGTATTATTCCTAATCTATTAGAAAACAATGAAAGTAAATGGGTAGTAATATCAAAAGGGGAATTAATTGGGCTATATCCAGATAGATTAACAGCATTAAATGTTATAAAAGAAAAGAATTTACGAAATCGGTGTAACATCGTAGCACCTATTTCCCGGTCAACTCGTAAAGTAACTTTAGGTTTTGGAAGAAGGTTATCATGAAAACAAGCTTTAAATATAAAAAACCACCTATTTCCGATGTTTTGGCCCCTTATTTAGATATTTCAATTTCAGATCCATTTGAAACCTCAGTAATAGACGCTTCTGGACTAGTAGATACAGGTTATGATGGAGAATTACTAATTCCTTCAGATTTATATGAAACATTAAAACTAGAAGAATTTGAGTTTAATCAAGACAGTGTTGTGATAGCGGAAACTGCATCTGGAGAAAAATTGGAGTTGCTTTCAGCAAGTGGAGCTATAAAAGTTAAAGGCTTAGAGTTGGCTATTATCATTACGATAGATACTCATGATTTTTGTCAAGAAATTTTGATAGGAAGAAAATTCCTTGAGTCATTTAATATTATTCTATACGGGAAAAAGAAAAATATTGATTTAGAATTGTTAAGATCAAAATAAAAGAATAGAGAAATCATTAGGTTGAAAGAAACGTTATTTTAAAAGTGATTTATTCTGATTAACTCGGATGTAAGATATCTCAAAGTATGTTAGATATGTATTTTTTAATTTAAAATGTAGAAGTATAGATCATGCCAGAATTTCGAAGATTACAACAAACTGGTTCAGATACCTTTCTAATTTCCCTTCCGAAGTCTTGGGTTCGAGAAAACAAATTGAACAAAGGAGATTCCTTAGTAATTGGGACTTTGGAGTCTGGAACGCTTATCATTTCTCCACAGCGAGACAATCATAATAGAGAAAAGCTGCGATCCCGTATAATTGAATCTGAACGGATTGAGGAAGATATCTTTTCTCACTATTTGGCAGGATTTGAAGTTATAGAGGTTATTCGAAAAGATGGTAAACCTCTCCAATTTCGAGAAAATGTAGCTGACTTACTTCCGCGTTTATTTGGGCTCGATATCATGTTTGAAAGTGCAGATCGTATTGAACTCGAATTTTCTACAGATACAGCTGCCCTTGGACCCCGTAAAATTCTCCATCGTTGTTTTTCAATTGCAATTACAATGACAAAGGAAGTTATTGAAGCACTTTTAACGAAAGACAAGAATTTGGCTGTTGAACGTGCCCAAGCAGTAGTTGATCGTGATAAACAAGTCAATCGCTTATATTTCCTTGTTGTTCGTATGCTTCGAGAAATGGTTCAACAAATTTATGCACATCAATTAGTTTCACCCATTGAATGCCTTGACTTTCGAATGGTCGGAAATCTAGCTGAAGGGTTAGGGGATCAAGCAGTTGAATTAGCACGTTATATTATCACAAATCCAGGATTGGGATTCTCTTCCACTGCAGAACATTCCATTCGAAAACTCAGTTCTGAAAGTGTCCTAATACTCAATGAAGCAATAACAGCTTTTGATACTAGTCAGCAAAATAAAGCTAAAAAAACAAAGGATAAAGCAAATGTGCAAATTGTTGCGAGTTTACAGGGATTATTGGAACTTTATAAGGATGATTCTCATCTTCCTCCTGAACTTATCTTTCTTTTACATCAATTCTTTCGAGAAACGTTTGAAGTCGTTGTAGATCTGGCAGATCTAGCGATGGGAGTACCAACATAGGTTTACATTCTATTTGGGGTGTTCAATAGAATTTAATATTGATTATATTAATTTTATTGGAGTATCTCTTTTATTTATGTCGTTCTCCCCCTAAAATACAAAAAAAGGAAGTATAACTTCTAAATTTTCATTATTCAGGTAAATTTTCAAGGTTTTTATTAATTATATACTGATATTGTTTAAGTAATAGTTCAATGAGTATTATTTGGAGTATATCAATAGAGGTGATGGAACTGGAGAAGAAGAATCCTCTATTTAGATTCAAAAATGAAATATTTTTGTCGTTAGTGGTAATTTTACCCGTATTTATACTGACAATATCGTTAGGTGGATATGATTTAAAGAGTAGCATTAATTCTATAAAAGAAGAAGGAAAAATAAATGAATTACGGCCTCTAAGAATATTAAGTCCAGAAATAGAATCGTCTTGTGTTGCTTACTGGAAATTTGACGAAGGAACGGGAAGTACAGTTGCTGATAGCAGCCAATACGAGCATAACGGTACAATAACAGGTGCAACATGGACTAGCGGTAAGATAGGAAATGCATTAGAGTTTGATGGATCGGGGGACTATGTAAATATACCCCATACGACGGATTTAAACCTAGATCAAATCACGATGGAAGGATGGATTTACCCAACCTATATTCCCGCTACAGGCTTTCTCCATATTATTAAGAAAGGAGATCAAGGCTCTACAATATCCACCAACTACCGATTATGCATACATGATAAATTACTCTCACTAGGGGTCGGAGACGGCTCATCCTGGTACGGTTATTATGAATCGGTCACCGAGCTGATAACTAATAAATGGTATCATGTTGCTGTTATATATAACGGCTATAATGCTTCGATTTACTTAAATGGTGTAAGAGATAATTTTTATCAATCTAGTACACAGCATATTCCTGTGAACAGGACTGAAGATTTACGAATTGGCGATAACTATGGGATGGAGTATTATCAAGGAAAATTAGACGAAATGGCGGTCTATAACCGAGTATTAACTGAAGTTGAAATAATAAACAGATATACTATATCTCCTGAGGTGGATCCTTCTTGTGTAGCCTATTGGAAATTTGATGAAGGAACGGGAAGTACACTTATCGATAGCAGCCAATACGGGCATAATGGCACAATAACAGGAGCAATATGGGTTAGTGGAAGGATAGGAAATGCATTAGAGTTTGATGGATCGGAGGACTATGTCAATGTACCTCATACGACTGATTTAAACCTTGATCAAATCACGATGGAAGGCTGGATTTATCCAACCTATATTCCAGCTACAGGCTTTCTCCATATTATTAAGAAAGGAGATCAAGGCTCTACAATAAATACCAACTACCGATTATGCATACATGATAAACTACTCTCACTAGGGGTCGGAGATGGTGCATCGTGGTACGGTTATTATGAATCGGTCACCGAACTGACAACCAATAAATGGTATCATGTTGCTGTGACATATGACGGCTATAATGCTTCGATTTACTTAAATGGTGTAAGAGACAATCACTACATTTCAGCCACTCAACATATTCCTGTGAACAGAACCGAAGCTTTACGAATTGGCGATAACTATGCGATGGAGTATTATCAAGGAAAAATAGACGAAATGACTATCTATAATCGGGAATTGACAAAAGCTGAAATTCTTGGACGATATTCTGTGACACCAGACTCAGATCCTTCTTGTGTAGCCTATTGGAAATTTGACGAAGGAACGGGAAGCACACTTGCGGATAGCAGCCAATACGAGCATAATGGCACAATAACAGGCGCAACATGGGTTAATGGCAAGATAGGAAATGCGTTAGAATTTGATGGCTCAGAGGACTATGTCAATGTGCCTCATACGACTGATTTAAACCTTGATCAAATCACGATTGAAGGCTGGATTTATCCAACCTATATCCCCGCTACAGGCTTTCTCCATATTATTAAGAAGGGAGCTCAAGGCACTACAATAAATACCAACTACCGATTATGCATACATGATAAACTACTCTCACTGGGGGTCGGAGATGGCGCATCGTGGTACGGCTACTATGAGTCGGCCACCGAGTTGACAACTAATAAATGGTATCATGTTGCTGTGACATATGATGGCTACAACGCCTCAATCTACCTAAATGGTGTAAGAAATAACAATTATACCTCTAGTACACAACACATTCCTGTGAACCAAACCGAAGCGCTACGAATTGGCGATAATTACGGGATTGAATATTACCAAGGAAAAATAGATGAAATGGCGATCTACAATCGGGAATTGTCTGAAACTGAAGTCATTAAACGCTATTCATTTCATATCTCTACTCCCACTATACCAAGAAATTTGCAGAGTATAAGTGGAGATAGTTTTGTTAGTCTGATTTGGAGTGCTCCAGCAGACAATGGTGGAAGTTCAATTAATGAGTATAGAATCTATCGTAGAACCAGTAGCAGCTCATTCTCATTCCTTATAAGTACCCCAAATCTTAATTATAATGATACAAGTGTTAATAATGGTGAAACATATTATTATGTTGTAACTGCACTTAATCTTGCTGGTGAGAGCCAAAATTCTGATGAAGTGCTAGGTAATCCGCAAGCTGCTATTGAAGAATTCCAAAAAGCCTTATTCAGTATAACAATCATCTATGTTGGTACATTAATTCTTTGTAGTTTTCTAACCAAGCGAAAAAGAATAAGATAGCAGTAAGCACTGTGTAATCCATTCCTAACATATCTTAACCATCATTAGGACACAGGATTGGATTATAGGATTGTATATTTAATGAAAATTTGGATATAAACAGTAATAATTACTGATTAGTTAGATTTAATTATAACAATCTTTGAGAAAACCAGTAGGTAGAGTATTATCATTAAAAATAGACTAAATTGTCAAAACTATAACTCATTAGCAGTTGGTTAGTAATTATGACCATAACTCCTTCTAATTACATTTGGAATTATGAAATTTCAGGAATCTGGTTAGAATTATTACAATATTTCAATTATTTAATTCGATCTGAGCTAAAGGACAACGTTCTTGAAATTCTAGCAACAAAAACAGAAGATGAGTTAATTTATGAGACGAATGTTGCACTAGTCCTGAAGAAAAATGCACCTGAGATTCGTAAGAAAATTATTAACCTAAAATTTGTTGCAGAAGATCATTTTTCTTCACAACATACTATAGCTTTAGCATTTTTTTCCAAAAATTCGCAGGAAGATATTCAAAACTTCAAAAAGTATCTAAGTCCTGCACCAGAGCAAATAATTGCATCTGAATGGCAATCAGGATGTCAATTACTAATTAAATGGCTATTAAAGACCTTTAAGACAAAAATGTCTTCTATACATTTCGCTGAAAGGGATGATGAGCTCTACAAAGGATCAAATTTTTTAATTCATCTAAAAGAAGCGAATAATGCCACAAAAAGGATAATTATAGAAAAAGGTATGATGATTTCTACAATAGGTAAGGATAGATTCTCATTCGCAATTAATTTCTTTAGTAAGGAAGCATCCGATTTCACGAAACAAATCCCCACACACTGGAAATCAAGAATTATTGACCAATAGATTATTTATTACAGGTGATGATATATTCTTAAAGAAGAAAAATTATTTGCTGAAGCGGAAAAAGATTTTGAGATAAGGACATGGAATAAAGCATGTTCTTCGTTGTATTTTAGTATTCATAAGAAGTTAGACCGCATATTAAGGTTAAAAATGACTCATCTGCCTAAAAGAGATGACAAATTGGCAAATATCCTAAAAAATTTTGGT
>JAEOTF010000460.1 GCA_016840025.1 Candidatus Hodarchaeota archaeon | reverse complement strand
TTCAACTCTTCTGATGCTAAAACCGGTATCACAGCTACTTCATCCAATATTTCATTTAGCGCCCTACCTATACCAATTTTGGGATTAATTACAATTAGGATTCTCACCAGAAGAAGATTTCGTAAAAACTAACTAGATACAAATTGTCTCAAATAATTTTATTTTTCTAATATTTTGTTATATGACTATTTCCAGTATTACCCAGAAATATCTTCTTATGATTAATAACGTGATACAAATGAATATAACAGAAGTTAAAGAGCTAATTCAAAAAGAAAATGTGAAAGAGATCGCTTTTCAGTTTACAGATTTGGAAGGAATTCTACACACACTTTGGCTACCTGCAGACTATTTTTTGAAGATTACAGAAAAAGGAGTTCATACAGATGGATCCTCTCTTAGTCAAATGGTTGACGTAAGTAAAAGTGATTTGAAGTTAGTACCGGACTTGGAGAGTTTTGTTGTATTACCGGCAAATCTTTTCCCTCAAAGGGCTGCAAGAGTCGTTTGTGATATTTATAAGCCTGAATCAGAAGAGCCCTTTGAAATGGATCCGAGATATATGCTTAAAAAGGTGGTTGCTAGCACCAAGAAAGCTCTAGGAGAGTCTGTTGAGTGCTGTGCTTCAAGTGAAATTGAATTCTTCCTATTCACAAAACAAGAGAATGGAAGTATCAAATTAATTGATGAAGCAGGATATCTCGCTACACCTCCCGCGGACCGCGGTGCAGATTTGCGGATGGAGATTGCGGAAGCTTTCCGTAAAGTCGGTATCTTTGTTGAAAAGCATCATCATGAAGTCCCTCATGGGAAGTCTGAATACAATCTTCCTTATTCAGATGCTGTGAAGATGGCAGATACCATCTATTTGGTTAAATTTATTATTAAACTCATGGCAGCGAGAAAAGGAATTATTGCGTCCTTTATGCCCAAACCATTCCATGGAGAATATGGAGCGGGTTTACATACTCATGTAAATCTTAGAGACAATGAAAAAGATCAAAATTTGTTTTCAGATGAGGGTGGAAAATATGGGTTGAGTGCATTAGCCCTAAATTTCCTCGCAGGTATGCTTAAACATGCAAAAGCACTAGCAGGAATAACCAATCCTTCGGTAAACTCGTATAAGAGACTCGTGCCTGGTTGGGAAGCACCTGTGTATATTTCGTGGGCAAACTTTAATCGTTCAGCACTTGCGAGAATTCCACCAGGGAAGAAAAAGGCTGCAAGGGTAGAGTATCGACCTACAGACGGTTCTTGCAACTTTTATCTAGCATATGCTGCTCTTTTTTCTGCAGGACTTGAAGGGATACAAAAAGAGCTTGATCCACCAGAGCCTGTAGAAGAAAATATCTATGCAATGAGCCAAGAAGAACGAGTTAACCGAGGCATTGAGACGCTTCCTGGGACTTTAGGAGACGCTTTAAGAGAATTAGCTAATGATACTTATTTCCGAGAAACTTTAGGGGAAGAATTCTATGATAAGTATTTAGAAATTAAAAACCGAGAGTGGAAAGACTTCTGTGTGTTTGTGCACGAATGGGAAAGAAAGAAATATCTAGATGTCTAAATGGAAATGAGACCGGAGGAAAAATGATGGAATTAGAAGCTGACTTCGCAATTATTCATGCAAATGAGTTATTAACAATCAAAGGCGCTAGTAAGAAACCTAAAATCAAAGAAGAACTGAAGGAACTTGATATCATTCAGGATGGGGCAGTAGCAGTAAAAGATGGAAAAATAGTTGCAGTAGGACCAACAAAAGAAGTATTAAGCCAACTTAAGAAAGGATTTGAGACTATAGATGCAACGGGTAAGTTAGTGACACCAGGACTTATCGATCCGCATGTACACTTAGTCTTTGCGGGGACACGAGAAGATGAACTAGAGAAAATGGCAGTGTTAGGAATACCATATTTAGAGATAAAAGCCCAAGGAGGAGGAATGAATAGGTCACTCAAATTAACGGCGGAGACTAGTTTCCAAGATCAGCTTAAAAAAACCTCTAAAATTCTTGACAAAATGCTGATTTATGGCTCTACAACCATTGAAGCGAAAAGTGGTTATGAAATGACCTTTGAAGGAGAGATCAAGCAGTTAGAGATCATTCATGCGCTTAATAAAATCCACCCGATTGACCTTGTTCCTACTTTTTTGGCACAGGGGATTCTTCCAGGGAAAACTGCAGATGAAATGACAGATGAAATTGTAGAAAAATGGATACCAGAGATTGCTAAAAGAAAGTTAGCAGAATACGCAGATGTTTTTTGTGAACAGGGCTATTATAATCTGGAACAAAGTCGACGTATCTTGGAAGCGGGAAGAAAACATGGAATGAAGTTACGAAATCATTGTGATTGGCTTGCGCATAGCGGAGGTACCCGTCTTTCTGCGGAAATTGGAGGAATTGTTTCTTGTGATCATCTTATCTTCACACCCTTAGAAGAAGCAAAATCACTCAAAGAACATGGAACAATAGTTGTTTTCCTTCCGACTTCTCCATTCTGCTATGTAGGCACATATGCAAATGCACGCGGAATTATTGATGCAGGATTACCCGTAGCATTAGCGACAGATGTCAGTGCTGCTAATCTTTGCGAATCTATGCAAATGATGATGACACTAGCAGTACTCCGGATGAAAATGACTACTGCGGAAGCCTGGAATGCTGCCACGATTAATGCCGCCCATTCAATAGATCGAGCACATGAGAGGGGCTCACTAGAAGTGGGAAAGAAGGCAGATATAATTATCTTTAATACACCGAACCATAAGATGTTTGCGTATAATTATGGGGTGAATCTTGCGGAAAAAGTCTATAAAGATGGGAAGTTAGTGGTAGAACGAGGAAGAAGACTTTAAATCTTCTTTCTTTTCGATAATTTTTATAATTCAATCTTCCTGTTGTTCTTCTAGCACTTCCTTTATTTTTATTAGCCCTTTCTTTAGTTTAGGAATGTCCTGTTGAATTGTATTCCAAACCAACTCTAAATCCACACTAAAATACCGATGAATAAGCACATCTCTCATCCCTGCGAATCCTTTCCATGGTATTTGAGAATAATTGTTTAGTATCTCATCTGGTAGATTCTTTACCGCTTCACCAATGATTTCAAGTCCACGAATGACAGCCCATTGAAGTTGAAGAGAATTATGGAACTCTTCCTTAGTTTTATCTTTGATAAATGACTGAATAGTGCCTATTGCTTCCCAAATATGCTCTATAAAAATCTGTGGATCTTTGGTTATAGAATCACCAGCTGTTCATTAAGAATTCTCTCTTTTAGGAGAGGATGAATCGACCTATAGGTAATAACGTCTATATTTCTTTCTAACTCTTTTTTTAGTTCTAGTTCAAGATTCACGAGATCAATAAGAGTTTTTCCATCATCGAATTCCACAAGAATATCTATATCGCTCTTTTCATCGAATTGTTCTCGAACAATAGAGCCAAATAGAGCAATTCTTTTAACACCATGTTTTTTTGCAATGGAGATGATTTTGTCACTAATAATTCTAATTTGAGAATTCATTTTCAATGTCACTTATTCAATAAATTAGCTTTATTTCTTTTCACAAATAAAAGCAGTGGTATTTTCATTTTGAAAAACCAAAAAATGAACCTGCTAGATTATTCTTTTATTGTAAGTATTTAGTTACAATATGAAAGTATCCTCCTTATTAATGGGTACGGATTGTGATAATGGAAATATTTAGTTTTTTCTGGGTGGTATAGGGTTTGAATAAGAAAGCTTTGGGCATCTTAATTTTCTTTATCATGATTATTATTCCTATCATCTTCCTCTATCCGTCGTCTGTTGAAGCAAAAAAGATAATTATTGATGGTGATCCTAATGATTGGAATGGAATAGTTCCTATTGTGACAGATTCGAATGACATGCCTTATGATGATGTGGATCTAGCTGAAACTTACATGACCAACGATGGAGACCATTTATACATTCGTATGGATGTCTATGGGAATATTTCTGTCACGGGAGGAGCTTATCAGGTTATGATGGATGTTGACCGAAATGGAACATGGGATGTTCAATTTAGTATAATTTCTGGTTATGGATACGGATACAAGATGCCTACGTATGATTGGCAGTTTTATGAACCTATTCCTCTTAATTTCTCATATTGCAGCTCCACTATTGAGATGAATGTATCTCTGGCGGATTTAGAATTTCCTAAGACTGTGGATTTGAGGTTCCTCTCTTCCCCTTATGACTCTGGGTACAGTATGTCTTTGTATACTGTGGGAAGTAATTATCAAACAATAACGGTTGATGGAGATGCCACTGACTGGACAGGAAGCTCATTCTTCACGGATGACGTAGGAGAGGCAGTAGCCCCAGGTCTCGATTTACAAAAGTGTTGGGTTGGCGATAATGGAACAGAACTATTTATAATGATGAATACTTCTGGAGTTCTTGACCCTGGTGCAAACGGCCAAGTGTTTATAGACAACTATATGTTTATTGATATTTATTCAGGTAACTATACGTTTGCTAATGGGACGGTAATTGAATTCTCAACACCATTAGCAAATATAGGTAACCCATCGAGTGTATCGATTAGTGGTGGAATAAGATCAATAGTTACTTATATGGACCAAGGTGAAGCTACATATACAGTCTCTGAGTCAATGACAACTACTCCCACGACCACACCCACGACCACAACTACGACTACATCCACATCTGAGACCATTACACCAGAAAGTATAGAGGAACCATCGGTAATACCCAGTTTCACTGCCCCTATTCTTTTAACAGCTATTATTGGTTTAATATCTATGAGAAAAGTAAAATGAAAAATTAGGTAATATTGATTAACTCCTCTTCCTTTTCTAACGGATCATCTACAAATTGATATTAATATCTATAGTCATCACGTGCACCATGGGAAGTAATGATCAAACCATTGAAGGTTTTTGTCAAGAATCCCACATTTTTTGCATTTTTCAAACATTTTCTGGGCATAATCAATGTGTTCTAGCAAATTCTGCTCTTTAATGAAGTCTTCTTGCATTTCTTTGTCTCTAATTCTAAACACATGCACAATAGCCCAACAAAAAGTGCTAAATAACTGAATGGGTTGAACCATATTCACTCTGTTCCTTAATTCATGATCATCTCTGTATTTCAAATATTCTGTGAGGAAGAAGGCTTTTTGATCTTTGATAAAGTCAAAAGAATCAAAAATAATAGCTAATTCTAGTGCTGGATCGATTAGTCCTAAATCTTCCCAATCAATGAGTTTTAATTCATCTCTATGTAATATTGAATTTTGGGGGGCAATATCACCGTGACCTAAGACATAACATTGAGGTGGAGGTATCTCTGCTGCCATCTGTTTTATTTTCTGATTAGTTTCAAGCAATATATACGTTAAATCCAAATTATTTGGATAACAACTAATCTTTCTCGTAATGTAGTTAATTCTTTGATCAATTAAGCTTATAATTTCCGAAGTGTCGGATTTTCTCAGTTTTTCATGTAAGCTTTTTTCAATTGGCATTGAATGTATCTCTGCAGCCATTTTAGCTAACTTTGAGATTAACACAGCGTTTGTTTCAATTTTATTCAAGCTAATTCCGTCAAAGTATTCAAGAATCAGAAATGATCCCCCAAGAACATGTCTTGATGACTCATAATGAAAAGCTCTAGGTGCAATCCCTAAATTTTGAACTAATTTCAGCCCATCGTACTCATCTACTAATTTTTTTGATGAATTTAAATCCATATTAACCCTAAAATTGAATTTTTTACCATTAATGACAGCTAGATAATTAAGGTTACTTTCACCCAATCCGATTTTTTCAATCTTTGTTATTTCTCCTATATTTTCCAAATTTAGTATTTCTGGATTAATTTCTTTTAAATGGCTAAGAATTTTAGACTTCAAAACTGATCATCCAAAAAGTGATATTAACTGAATTTAGTAAGCGATATTTGAATATAGATAAATATTTTTCGAAGAGAGCATCGAGATGAAGACATTTAAGGTTTTATTAGCAAATGATGATGGAATTGATTCCCCAGGAATTAAAGCACTTCTTTTAGAGCTTAACAAGTCTGAAAATCCTATTTATGATATTAAAATTGTTGCTCCATCTACACAACAAACTGCCACTTCAAAATCTATGACCTTTGATCGACCTATTCGTGTTTATGCTAAGAAGATAGTTGATGGTATTGAAGGTTTAGCGGTAGACGGTACACCAGCAGACGCATTCACGATCGGAATTCATCATTATCCCGATATTGATTTTGTAGTTTCAGGGATAAATGCGGGTGATAACACGTCTATCCACAGTCTATTAACCAGTGGAACGGTAGCTGTATGTCTTGAAGCTGCAGTTTCAAGCAAAATAAATGGATGGGCATTTTCCCTTGACACAGCGTCAAAATATTTCTTCACGCCAACAACGGAACATAATTTGGACGATTTCAAAGTTGCTGCCAAAAGAGCAGTCGAAATAATCAGTAAAACACTAATTAACGGTGGTTTTCCAGATGATGTGTCCTTCTTTAGCGTCAATTTTCCTAATAACCTCACCGAGACGACACCAATAAGAATCGCTAGACCAATGCTTACAAAATACACTAACTTTCCTATTGAACGGAAAGACCCAAGAGACGCCAGCTATTATTGGATCTGGGGAGACTATCTCGAACCCCCTCAAGGAACGGACACATACTGGGTAAGAACGAAAAAAGAGATTGCATTCACACCCTACTCTATACAAAACTTGCAAAACATCGATGAAATGTCCCTTTCGAGATTCAAGAAGTTGTTCAATGTTTAATGAGGTAGTGTGGCAGCAGTTGGCATAATTCTTGTCTAATTCAACTATAATTCTCCTAAAACAGTCCTATCGCAGAAAATTTCGCATTTACATTAGTCTGTCGCTATTCACAGTTGCTAGTTCAACTTCGACCTCTATTTAGTTTAACTTCAAAAAACTCTGTGTACGGTAAATATGTCTGTGTACGGCGTACACATTTACTTATTTTCTCATAAGAAAAGCAAATTTAGACGACTCATTGGGTTTGACGTTAATGCAAACTAGAGTGTCTGTAGGTGTAATCTGATGGAACAGTTTGATTTATGGCAGCGATGGTTATTTGTTGTAGGTCTTTCCATTACTATTTTTGGAGTAATGATGGCTTTCCTTAATGGAACTGTACTATTTGACGTGATAAATGACCAGGTCAATCCAGTTTTCTGGGATGATGGAGACCTTACAGATGAAGGAAAAGACTTTCAGGGATGGGTTTATGGGGTTTTAGGTTCGGTAATGGCAGGCTGGGGAATTTTTATTGTCTTCATTGTTCATTTTCCTTTCCAAAAGAAAGAGCAATGGTCATGGAATTGCCTAGTTGCTGGATTATCAGTTTGGTTTTGTTTAGATACTGCGATTTCGCTATATTTTGAAGTATATTTCAATGCCGTCTTTAATACCGCTCTCTTTTTATTAGCGATATTACCATTAACTTTTACAAGAAAAGATTTTTTGTAAGCACGAATAGCCATCCTTAACAACGATTGGTTTATTTACTAACTACTAACACGGCTAGAAGTAATTAAATAGAGGTTTAAGGGTTTTTAATTCCTTAAACATTTTAGTAACAAGAAAGAGGAGAAACTGTTTATGGGTAGGCCTTTGTGGTACGTTGAACTTGTAAAGAAAACTTTTCCTTCCAGATTCTTCCTGGCTAGACTAACCCATGTACCAATCATCGGAAAGATAGTACATATGATGATTTTTCATGACATTGAGATGGTATACCTTCCACAAAATAAAGTAATTAAAGTAAATAAGACTATTGAAGATTCAGGGAGCACAGTACTGCCTTCTCAGGTAGTGGAGCATTTTGTAGAAGAAGCAAACTACCATTGGATAATGAATTTTTGTATTTGCCGGTCAGCTAGTAAATGTGAAGACTTTCCCAAAGAGCTCGGTTGTCTTTTTCTGGGTGAAGCTGTATTAAAAATCAATCCCGAGCTTGGGCGGCAAGTGACGAAAAAAGAAGCATTAAAATATCTTAAAAAGTGTGAAGAAGCGAATTTAGTGCATCTTTTAGGAAAAGACAAGTTCGATACAATGTGGCTCAATATAGGGCCCGGGGAGAAGTTAATGACAATCTGCAACTGTTGTCCTTGCTGTTGTCTTTGGAAAATGTTGCCCTATGTGTCTCCCAAGATAATGCCCAAAGTTACAAAATTACCGGGTGTCTCAGTAAGAGTAACAGAAGCCTGCATTGGTTGTGGAAAATGTATCAAAGAAAACATTTGTTTCGTCAATGCAATAAAAAGAATTAATAAAAAATCGGTAATCACAGAGGAGTGTAAGGGATGCGGACGTTGTGTAAATATTTGTCCTCAAAACGCTATAGAGATTTCATATAATGAAGAATCCGTAGAAAAGACCATTGATAGAATGGCATTATTAGTGGATGTCACATAAACCAAGAAATTATCGAACGTTTGTTTTTCTAAGCCTATTTTTTCGTTTTCTTAAAATGATCGGTAATACTACGAGTGGCAGTAAAAGAAACACAATTATTGTAGGGGCACTAAATTCTGGAACATAGGGATTTTCATCTAAAACAACAGCGACAGGATCAGTTAAACCGGTGACAACATCTTCCACAGTACCTCCCCAAGTATAAGCACGTTGAATTTTCTTAGTTCCTTGATCTGCCCAGTAAACCTTGAAATTGGTAGTATCTACAGTAAGATCTCTTGGAGACGATAAACCAGTTACAATAACTGTCGGAGTACCCCCAAGAAGATCAAGGGACTGGATAGTGGATCCAGCAGAGAAATACACGTAGCCAGATGTATCAGCAGCAATACCGTGACAAAGTGTGCCAGTTACAATTATTGTCGGACTACTACCATCATGTTCAGCTTGAAGGACTTGCTCAGCTCCTTGATCTACCCAGTATATATGAGTACTATCTATGGCAATATATGATGGATTAACTGAACTAATCACATCTACTATATTGTTACCATTCAAATCTGAACGTTTTATTGAACCTTGAATATCTGTCCAGTACATACGGTTATTTAAAGGATCTAAGGCAATATCTAATGTATCACCAGCACCGCTCGAGATTACAGTCTCAGCATTACTGCCATCCAGATCGGCACGACAAATAGTGCTCCAATAGTTATCTACCCAATAGAGTTTATTGTTGATAGGGTCCAAAGCATTACCAGAAGGTAAACTATCATCTTTCATGACACTACCATGAGTATCATTAGAAATTATAACCTCCACATTTGTCCCGTCAAGATTAGCACGTTGAATGTTCTTAGTTTCTTGCTCTACCCAATAAACTTTTGAAGGGGGTAGAGCATTAACGGGGTTGATTTGAGTAAGGAAAAGACCTAAGAGTAAAAAAAAAATTCCCAAAGATAGTATTTTTTTCTTCATAGAGTTAGCTTCCAAGTATTATTTTTCTCACTTTTCACCCCCTAGTTGATATCAACGATTATTATTAAAGTTATTCTAGAAGTTAAAGTTTTCTAGGGGTAGGAGGTCTTAGTGGTGGTGGTGGAATAGGATTTGAGATCATTGCAGAATTTTTCTCAGGCAGTGGTCTTTCAGAAGAAGATATGGGACAGATCATCGCAGATTCGGTGCGGATTGCCCTCCAATGCTTCTACATCTATGTTGGCGGTGGTATTTCATCAATGTTGATTTCTAATCTTTCTGCAATGCTAACCGTGGCAGCAATGAGCTTTATCATTGATAATAACGAGAGTAGCTCTCATTAAAGAGTCATAGAAATGAATGGATCACCTTGATTTGCGACAAATATGTCTTGAGCCCAAGAGATACTTAGACTGGTACCTATTATCCCATTACCAAGGTGTTCAGCCCAATCAACACGGAATAGAAGACAACCCAGAGCGCTTATGAATGAATAGATATTAGCGCTCATTATATGGCGTGCAATCTTGAATGCTTTTGTTCCTAGATATTGAGTTGCAGCATTATGCTTCATTTGAATCATAGCAGGATTTATGATGAGATCTAGCTTTGTATTTTCCTTAGTTTTCAAAATCTGTTGCTGTATTTGAGTGCGCTCAATATCAAGACAAATGAGAATGCCTGTTCTAAGACCTTCAATGTTGAATATTTCAATCTCTTGCATCCACTCTGTAGGGACGTTACGTTTCTGAACCGCTCCTAGTTGGATACCCTTTGAGATAACAGGACAAATAACTCTACAATTCCTCTTATAAGTTCCTGGAATGATTGTGATCTGTTCTTCTAGGGACAAATTAACAAATATATAAAGCATTTCGTCAATCGAAATATGTTTTCCCGATAATAAGCTGTTATCCCGAATTATTTCAAGGGCATGTTCAGGTAGTACAATTATTTTAGCTTTGTACTCTTTAATAATCTGTATCATTGATTCAATTAAATTTCCCCAAGTTATGTCCTTATCTAAGAGCATACCCACTATATTCAACGGATATATCTCTTCCTCAAAGTTTTTAAAAGTCAACTTCATCAAGTTTATTCTACTTGATTGAAGTTTAATAAAGTTTACTATATTGCAATATTATTCTCTTTGTACTCTAAGAAAAAGTTCAATTTCTATCAATCAATCATAAAGTGAGTTAAACTATCTAGATAATAGGAATGATAAGAGGAAATACTTTTTTTTAATAAGAATAAATCTCATTCAAAGTTATCGTTACCAAAAATACATGGAAAGATATATTATTAAGGATGAATATTGATATTAAACAGATATGATTAAAAACAAAGAGGATAATCAACTTGAATGTAGTTGAATAAACAATGTCTTTTCTTCAAGACTGGAAACTCGCCCTAGACAACCGTAGAAAAATACGGAAGGCAAATCTAGAGAAAGGAAACCCTGAT
Source organism: Candidatus Hodarchaeota archaeon (assembly GCA_016840025.1). Next base: position 1,025 of record JAEOTF010000460.1, on the reverse strand, counting down.
ACAGTACGAGACAATCTAATTCGAGATTTTAAGAATTTTATGCCTGACGCTAATAAGGAAGAACTTCAAGAATTAGTTGAATGGGCCTATCATCCTAAAGGATCGAAAAATCCTTCCTGGGGAAAAACCCCGTACTTCCGTGCCTTATTAGCCATTTCTGATCAATTGTACATCTATCAAGAATATTTACAGGAGATGGAAAGCAAACTTAGGGCTGATATCACCTCAATTGTCCCTGCATTCTCCCGTGCCCCTCCACGAGAGGTACGATCACGGTTAAGACCTCTACATTATGAACTACGAGAAGAAGTAGCATTAAGGAAAAGATTGCTCGACGAATCACCTAACAAACTAGCAATCTTTAAATTAGTTGATGGGGAACGATCAATAACTGAAATCTGGCGCATATTTAATCAAAAAGAACGTGATCCTAGCAATAAAAGCGCATGGGTAAGTAAACAATATATTAGTCAAGTTATCAAGGAATTGGAAGAAGCGAAATTAATAACTGCAAAGAGAATTGGGAAAGAAAAAGTTCCTTATCGACTGAGGAATTATTAAGCTTGATTTCGGTAGTTCTTTGAGACTTTTGAATAGGGATTATTCAGCAAAGATGCTTAATAATGATGTTTCCAATAATGTCTTTTCAAAAGCTTTAGTATCTACCACAAGAGATTTATCTGTTAACTTCACCAGATCTTGAAATGTGGGACTGTTTTTCAAGGCTTCAGCGAATTCAATAACTTTATGTTGAGCGGAATAAGATGACCCTTTAAATACGTAGCAAATCATCCAAGTAGATACAGGAGTTATGATCACGGTAAATTCTCCGATTCTCAAACGATCAAGAGATTGGGAAAATAGTTCAGAAGTAAAGCTGCGAACTGCTGTTAGCAAACCGCCCATCAGAAGATCGTCAACATTAAAGTCTGTGAAAAAGGATTGAGAGAATAAAGGAATTCCGCTCTTTTCCTGTAAGATCATGAGTTGTACAGATTTTTCCTCAGTTTCTTCTTGGACTTCTA
>JAEOTF010000459.1 GCA_016840025.1 Candidatus Hodarchaeota archaeon | reverse complement strand
TGAATATCGGGCAGTGGTTTTTTCCGGGCTTTTTTACCGCTGGAGGAGATTATCTCATTACATAATCTACACATTGAGGGAAATCAGGCAGGGACCTTGTTGACTTCTGACCGTAACTATGAAGTCTTCTCACTGTATTGTAGCGGAGCTCATTAGGATTTTACCCAAATTCTCTTTTAAAGGTTGGTTGCCTGTGTGAGATTAAAACCCATATACCTCAAGCTCACAAAGATTTTTAGAGAACACATTTCGAGATTGTTAGCAGATTTACTAGTAAGGGGTAGGGTTAAACTTCTAATACTGTAAATTAGTAAATTTATGGAAGTTCAATGTATAAATTCGTTCTGAATCGCGTTACGAAGAAATCAAGCATTTTTCGGAGTGAGTAAAGGATTCTTATAAGAACTTACGGGAAAATGGAGCATTTCTTGAATCTTTTATAGAAAACGGCATAAGGAACGTTTAGATTTACACTTAGAGCCTTTTCAAGGATTTTTAGTATAGTAGATTTCTTGGAACTGCGTCTGACGTTCGCGTTTCGTGTTTGTGTGATTATACTGCGTGCTCAATCGCAAATTACGGTTAACCCTCTTTTAGCAATTATTCCCGCCATTCCTGCGGCCAAAGCCCTGTTCACTCCCTGACCAATATAGAATCCCATAAGGAAGAGATACAAATCATACATATCATCCAGAACACCTGATTCCCTTAAAGCCTCATACATCTTGCATATTCTTTCACGGATCAGCGGTAAATACTCTTCAAATGTTTTTTTACCGATCTTGCCAAAATCCATTTTATATATCGTTGATGGATCAAAGTATCCCATTCGGTCGATTTCCCACCGTCTTCTTCCTAATAGAATAAACAATCCTTCTTCTTCTAGACCAAGGATAAATTTCGGTTCTTCTTTAATTTCAATGTAACTTTCTCGATTTCCTTCATCAATCCAAAATCTCATTTCAGCCAATACAAAATGAATAACAGAAATATAAATTTCAACTGCTGGCGCTTGTTTTTTCGCTATATTGGCATTGATTAAAACGTGCGAGCTATAATGCATCCTTGATTTCGTTTACAATACGAACAATAAGATCGTGCCAATTTTCGACTTGATGAAAGTTAATGGGGAGTGTGTCGTTAATGTTAGCTTTTGATTTTTCTCCTCTTGTTTCTCGAAAACATTCTAACCATTTTTCGTTAACTTTCGAACCATTGTGGATAAAACAATTGCGAGTCAATTTTGCTAATTTTAATTCTTGTACATCGTCTTTCTTGATATTTGTTCGAAATTTCTTATAGTGCCCTTTTCCTAATAGAAATTTTTCAAGGTTATCAAAACTGGATGCCCAAATTTCTCGACCGTCGCACACCAATGGGCATAGATTTGATACTAATTCTTCCAGCAATGAGAACAATGTCTGTAAATGACCGAGTGTAAAATCAGAGTCTTTTGAGGTAAGAAGGGAATAGAGCTTTGCAGGAGAATATGTTTGATATCCTTGTTTCGATGCAGGAAGACCAAACGCTTGTTCTACATTCCACAAAGGAGTGTTCTGGAAACGTTCTTTTAGAATTTGATTTGCAAATCCCCATACTCCCATGTAATTTGCTTTCCAACGTTCTTCACTTTCTAGGATTCTTTGCATTATATTCTCGATGTGTTTTGGAATTTCCATACTTGCTTTGAATATTTACTTCGTTTTAACGATTACTCGCGCACCTCAGAAAATTTAGATTTCGCTAGAACCACACCTAAGTAAGAGCCGTTACCTATCGGTACGATCCATTAAGTACCTAGATATTTATAAAAAACCACTAACCGCTCACTATTCATCCTTTCGCTAACCACTAATCTATCCTGTAATCACTGAACCTACTGGAAAGTTAGGATCAGCCAGTTCTCGGGATTGCCGTCGTCGCCGACGCCTCCATCTTGTAGAAGGAAATAAAACTCCATCCGTTTTCTATTATCTATGGAAACTGTCAGGTCATATGATATTAATGGAATCGATTATGGGCATCTATCCCGCTTAGTCGAAGACAGAGCCAAATATCCTCAAAGGGGTAATTGGGATGACTATCTTACCTCATTGTTATGCTCATTGAACGAATCGAAAAGCGAGATAATACAATCGTCGATAGGGACTTGTCGATATCTAAATCGAGGCTCACCGACATTAGGGTACGATCATCCTACGGATATTATTTGGTCGCTTTCAATCCTATTCGTTTTTAGAACTTTAGCTATGCTCGAATCGAAATTTAGACACACTATGAGATGTAAGATAAATAGAGAGGCGCATCAGAAGATTCAAAATACCTACATTGACTTACTCAAATGTTTAATTGAGAATAAGGAGAAGCTCGCAGATTGATCTCCTGCTCATGCCTTGCCCAGCTCGTGGCTGTTGCCGTGCGGGGGACAGAAATTCTAGAAGATATTTACCTAACCCATTCAGAGACCCATTATTTTTTCTTTTATTTATGAAATAGAACCATATAATAGCTCCTTTTTAATGGTTTTATCAATTAAATACAGAGATCGGATCATTTAAATACCTTTGTTACTGTTATTTAACAGAATGCCTACTCCGAAAGTAAAGAAAAAGGGCCGAAAAGTAGAGAGATCGCGCACTAAGTCAGGTCGTTGGCGAAAAAAGAGGTCGGATGCAGGTAAAAGGAGGAAGTAAGTTGGGAATACGGAAACGGGCGAAGAGAGACACGGTGAACTATGCGCTCAGGGATGGGAGAAAAGTTGTCTATCGTGGAATTACTAACGATCCCGACAGAAGACTCAGTGAACATGAAAAGTCTGGTAAACGATTTACTTCCATGACTTGGGGAGTAAGGGTTAGTCGTGATACAGCATTAGCTAGAGAGAGAAAAGGAATCAACAGCTACAAACAAAGCCATCATCGAAAACCAAGATACAATAAGAAGTAAGACACTGGGAATTACAAAATCCCTCTTGCAGTGAATTCTAAGAACATTCCATTGTCAGACTTAGGGATGTGTTTGGAACTCAAGAAGACCCCACACAAGAGTTAAGAAGCCGTCACGATGTCCAAAGAGGAAAGAGACTTTAAACAAGATATTTACTCTGACAATCTATCTGTTTAGATTCTATCCTAGTGTTTTATCCAATGAGAAATCAGACGGTAGACCTTGCTTCAATGTTTCAATTAAATCAATATCGTGAGACTCGCCTGAAGGGAGTTCTATGTTGCCCTCCTCTAAAACTCGTTTTGCACCGCCTCCAAACATAAAGAGTCGTTTTCTGAGGATAGAAAATGTCGTCGTAAACCGTTGTTCCCACAATGCTAAAGCATTTCCTTGAATTGCTGATTTAGAAATATTTACTAAGCTAGCACCTCTGGCGACAGCATCTAGAATAAGGTCATTAACGTGGGGATCACCCCACGAATATCCTATAACAAGAATTTTCTCCGCATTGTCTAGTAATTGGGAAAAGGTGGTCATAATATCAAGATACAATCGATCTGGGTGTGTCTTTGTAGCACGTGCAAATACGAGATATGGTTGTATCCATACATTACCAGCTTTTTGAGTCAAGACATTATAATCATCATTTAATGTTGCTAGACCACGAACAAGGTGTTCGACTATATCTTTCCTCTTTATTGTCCACATTCTTTCATAAGGAAGACGAAAATATTTGTAAGCAGAATTATAACGCAATTCATCTCTTAAGCCAATATCTCCTATACCTTCTTCCATAACATACCATCCCAAAGAACCATGTAGTTTTAAGAGTAAGTTTGCATCGTCGGGCATATCCTGAAACCCTTGAAATTCATAACAATTCTTTGCTGTTGCTTCCCATCTTTTTCTAAGTTCTTCAAAACCCGCCTCATGCCAGCCATGTGGAAGAGAGGAAAACGCAGTAGGTGTTGAGTAAAACCCATCATATAATGGAATTTTATTCTCCGAAGCTATTTGTTCAATTGTAACATCATGGTTAAGAGTAGCCATAGCACACCCGATTTTTTTTGGCCGAGGTAATTCGAACAAGGCTCTTAGATAATCTGCACTAGGTCGATTATACGCACTTAATTCACGAAACACGGTTTCAATGGCTATCTTTCTTAAAGTTCTGAATCTGTGCTGGTAAATTCTCAATTCTTTTAGATCGTTTTCTAATGCAAAAATTATGGGTCGCATATAATCGTCATAGAAGGCAAAAAATGATTCGATATACGGTCTGGAATAGGTTGCTCCCTCTATTATAGTAGAATAAGGTGTTAATGATGGAAATCCACTAGGAGTATCAAATATTACTTGGCTTGGTACAGAAGGTCTTCCATTTTCACTTAGTTTAGTGGTTGCCAAAGACTTCGTTTTTTGATGAACCTCTACGAATCGATCCCATTTCTCATGAAACCATTCGAGATGTGACAAGCCTTCCTTTGGCATATTATTAGATTTACCCCCGTGTTGTAGCATATATTCCGAAATTTTTTTTCTGAGTTCAATATTTTTTTTCTCAGCTACTTTCAATGATTCTATGAATGGATCAAAAAGATCACCAGCAAGAGGATATCTTGCATCAGCACTTGCACCAGCCCCCAAAATAGTAACAGTTCCAGAACGCTTCATTTTTACACAATATACATTAGGTTTAAAATAACCAAAAAAGCCTTGCTTTGTTTCCCCAGTATCTCGGCTCGGAAGGCATCTACTTACAGATATATTATGCTGAATCTTAAAAATTTAGGACGATCTCTATTTGGTGGCGCAAGAAGCGTGTCCGAATGCAGTTGAGGCTAAACGGGAATGACGGATTCTATCTGTCAGGAGATATATTGAACTAGGTTTTTCCAAAAATATCTTGGTATACTTTATAGGCTAAATATATTGGAAATACATCCCAAAATCCGATCTTAATGATAGAGTCTAAACTGGATATTTGCATTAATGCGCGCGCTTGACGTACAAAAAACGCAGGAAGGGCGGGATAATGTCCCAAGATTCCTTCCTAATAGTTATGATATCTGGTACACGATGATTGAGGTATTTGATACAGTTTCACTTTTATATAGAATATTCTTCCCAAAAGAACTTGCTTCGTATTTCAAAGAGTCGGAACCAGAATTAAAACGTATATGTAATGTCACGACATCTCTTTCAAATTTTATGCCAGAATTCAAGAAACTAATGGATGATGTTCTTTTAATTATTAAAGCGGTATAATTTTTCCCTTTTGCGCTCTCAGAGGGGTAAACTGGGTGTGATTCAAACCTAT
>JAEOTF010000458.1 GCA_016840025.1 Candidatus Hodarchaeota archaeon | reverse complement strand
TCCCACCCCAGTTGTACCCCGTGGTGGAAGAACCCGCAAGCATGCAAAGAAGGCTTCCCTTCCCGTAAATTGAAGCCTATTAATTTACATAGATTTATGTAGATTTATTATGGTTTGCTGTTACTGTTTATCTCAATCCAAGCAAGAAGATATCGTTGAGATTAAACTAGTTATCGTTCGGACTGGGTTCGTGAAAAAGGTTGTTTAATATGTAGAACCTCTAGTTTTTGCCTTCGTGATTGAAGAAGCACAGTGAAAGTTATTAAAACCCCTCCTACTGATAAAAACATGCCAAGTTGGGCAAAAGGTCTCCATTTTGCTTTAATTTTGAGAAAATAGCGGATTGATACATCCTCAAGATTGAGAATTGCTAAAGCATAATATTCGGTTTGTAATTTGAAAGATCGAGTCCATTTTTTAGTAATGCGGAAGTATTCACTTGCTGTTTCAAGATCATCATATGTTACTTCTGTATTTTGCACCTTTTTTTCTTTTTCTAGATTTTTAAGATAATCATAACCTGTTGAGTTAAGAAAACCCAGACCAATCTGATAAATTGGGCTAGGGTTTAGAGTTTCATATGTGACAGTTACATTCGCTCCAGGCTGTATTACTAAATGAAGATAATAGAGATCATTAGGGGTTATCTCATTCGTCTCTTCATAATTGAATGAATCGACATAGATAGAGAGTCCAATAGCTATTAAGATAATACAAACCCCTATAAGAGCGATTTTAGACCGCATTTAATACTTCGACCTTTATACTCTTACATTCAGAATAGTCATTCAAAAAGCTAATCGATTAAAAAGAGCACTCTGCCTATGAACTCTCATCGTTTATATCAAATTGCAGGTATTCAAATAGAAATTTCTCCCGTTACTTATGAACCAAGGGAAGATTCATTCCTACTTATGGATGTGCTCACAGAATTGAAATCCTCGATCAATCCGAGGGTTATTCTTGAATTAGGGACAGGTTCAGGAATTATTGCAATTTCTGCTGCTCGATTATATCCCACTGCGAGAATAATTGCAACTGACATCAGTATTGCATGTCTTATCGCTCAAAAAAACGCAAAAAGGAATAATTGTGCTATTGAATGCCTTAGAGGTGATTTATTCTCACCTTTCCGAGAAAAGGGCCATCAATTCGATCTAATTATGATGAATCCACCTTATGTTGTTTCTAAATCACTAAAGACGCGGGAAAAAGGAATTAACTTTCAGGATCGAAGTTGGGCGGGAGGAAAAAAGGGGCGCGAGGTGATTCTACGTTTTTTAAAAGAGGCGAATAGCTACTTACGTGCTCAAGGCATTGTTATACTTTTAGTTTCTTCTCAAAATGATCCAAATTTTATTAAACATGAAATTAAAAAGAATAAATTCATAATAATCCTGGAAAGGATACGAAAGGTACCTATGGAGCGGCTCACTGCATTAGTATTGGAGAAAACTGTACAGCAGGAAACCTAGATTGATGAAAAGTAGAAGGAATCAAGAAAATAATAGATTGTTGTTAGAGATCAGTTCATCTTTATTATAAAGGGAATTCACCTCTTACTAATACTTTCTATTTTTAAGACTATTAACGATCCTCATTGGAATTCTAATTATTTTAATCATTACTTTTCATCAAGAAAAATAAAAAACAGCGATTATTTCTGAGAATAACGCTATTAAGGGGAGTATAAATCTGGATAAAGGTAAATATATTTTCAGTCGGTTTATATAGAAAAAAAAAACCGCTTTTTCATATTTTCAACTATTTAAACACTCTACACTCCCTATATTAATATTGTCGGATATTTTATGAATGGAGAATAAACTTTTATTTAAACTTGTAATTTACTTTCGTAGCGATTTTCACGCTAGAGGTGGAAATATGTCGGTGTTAGCTGAGAAAGTTACCCAAAATGCTACATTATTGTTAATGTTAGCGGTAATACTTTTCTTCATCCGTCAACTCTACATGGTTGATGCTGCTGAAGGCTTAACTGTCTTAGGGACAGGAATATTCGCAGGGGACGTCAATATGATCTATATAGAAGATCTAGGAACAATGATTGACCCCATAGATGCGTTATTTGCAGCCCTTATCAATCTGTTTGCAGGATTGTCCTTTGCTGCAGTCTGTTTCGATGAAGAAAAGAATATTTGGTTCCGTGTGGTTGCCGTAGCAGCATTAATGCTGATCATGTTCGGCGGACTTAATGTTATGTAAGTAAAGACCACATAACCGAGATTTGAGCCAAATAGCCCCCCTTTTTTTTTTCTTTTTTCTTTTCTGTAAATTAGAAAGATTTTCAAATATTAATTTTTGAAAGTGATATTTAAGATTCCCCGATATATTTGGATTAGATTCATGTTATAAGATAGTTATTATTTATAGAATCGGGAACAGAAGAAGAGTTCCTGATGTTACGTTGGAAGCTATAAAACATGCCAACCAACCTAACCGCAGAAGCACAAGCAGCATGGGATAAATATCTTGATGCCTCAACGATTACAGAAAGAATAGCCGCTTTAGAAGAGTTTATACGTGAATGCCCTAAACATAAAGGCGCAGAAAAACATCTCAAGACTGCTAAGGTGCGTTTAAGTAAATTAAGACTTGAGCAAGAAAAAGAACGCCAAAAAAGAAAGTCTGCTGCTCGTTTTGAGTGGATGGTGCCTAAAGAGGAAGATGCTCAAATCGTTTTGATTGGAGTCCCAAACGCTGGTAAGTCAGCAGTATTGAACACTATTTCTAAATCAGAAGCAGCAAAGGTGGCTAGCTACCCCTTTTCTACGACCAAACCCAAAATTGCCACTATTGAAACAAGAGGTGCACGAATACAGTTGGTAGAACTTCCAGCAATTATAGAGGGAAGTTCTAGAGGAGATATGCAGGGAAAACTAGTATTATCATCTATTCGGAATGCTGATGCGCTTATTATAATTCTTGATCTGAGCCATGATCCTGTTAGCCAATTAGATACTATTTTTAATGAACTTAATCTTGGTAAGATTCGCATTACAACGTTATTACCGGGAGTTGATGTTGAGAAGGTGGGTTCTGGAGGACTTCAAATTTTTAATTCGGATTTATTTGAGGGAGGTAAAGAGGGCGCAGTTGAGATACTTTCTCGCAAGGGATATTCTAATGCAGTTGTTCGTTTTCATGAGTCAGTCACTATAGAGGAATTCCTTGATGTAATCTCAAGATCAGTTGTAAGGAAAAAAACATTGATCCTCGCCAATAAAGGTGACACAGCAAAATCAAAAGAACAATATGAAAAGTTATTAGTCTATATTAAGGAAAAAGAGTTCCCTTTAGACGTTATTCCGATTTCAGTTGAAAAAAAAGAAACCTTCATGGATATTGAAGAGAGGATCTTTGCACTCATTGATAGTATTAGAGTATATACACGCGATAGTGATGGATATATTGCCCCAAAACCAATTGTTTTACCTAAAAATGAAAATACCGTAGAAGACGCAATCAAAATAATCTCAAAGAAGATGCTAAAGTATTTTAGATTCGCTCGTGTTTGGGGAACTAGTGTTAAATTCGATGGACAGAAAATTGGGGTAGATCATCAGTTAGCGGATGGCGATTGTCTTCAGGTTTTTGCATAATTAGCTTTAAATTACTGTTGTTTCCGAAGCTAAATTCTCAGCGGCTTTACGAGTCAGCCCTGTCCCGAGTACTGTATATCGATCTTTACGGATAGTATGAGCCATTAAGAGAGCTTCAATGACTGTTTCTTCATCAACCTTTAGTTCTTTCGCTGTTGTAGCGCCTTTAAGTGTTTCTAAGGTATACCTAATCTTTTGCCATCCTTTGTCATGAAGATAGGACATTAAGATAGTACCCACACCACATCGTTCACCATGTAGCGATGTCCCAGGAGCAATCTGATCCAATGCATGAGCAAAAAGATGTTCCGAGCCTGAAGCAGGTCGAGAACTCCCTGTTATAGACATTGCCACACTTGAAGAGATCAAGGCTTCAAGAAGCACAGACAATCCATAATTATAACTTACAGCCATCTTTTCAGCTTCAGCCATTATTGTTGTCGCAGTCATCATGGCAAGCTGACCGCTATAGTCACCATATCTCTCACCTTTAACGCGATGAGCTAATTGCCAGTCAAGAACAGCAGTATAATTTGCGATTGCGTCACCACATCCCGCACTGAATAAGCGACGGGGTGCTTTAGCGATGGGGCGTAAGTCAGCAATCAACAATAAAGGCGTTTGGGCAGGAAAAGAGGTCAATTTGCCGTCTATTAAAATTGAAGCTCGTGAGGAAGCAATTCCATCATGGCTAAGGGCTGTAGGAACAGAGACGAAAGGGATACCAAAGCGAAAGGAGGATAGTTTTGCAACATCAATAGCCGATCCGCCGCCGACTCCGAAAATAAAATGTGAATCGTTAGATTCAAGCTTTTGTATGCATGTATCAACTGTTAGCATGTCAGATGATTCAATTAGGAAAATTTCAATCTCAAAATCTAATGAATCGGCGATAATTTTGCCGGCTACATCATAAGTATGCTGGTCTGCTACCATCATAGCTGGTCCAGTTAAGTTAACTTCACGGAGATATTTAGGGGTTTCTTTCAGAATATCGACCCCTCTTACAATAAATCTCGGAAGTTGGGCTGTGCGATAGTGAGATTCCATACTAATTTCCTTCTAACGATCTCTCAGGTGAACTATTTTTTTTTCTTCTCTTCTTTTTCACCTTACAATCAAGAAATGTCAAAAATAGAAAAGTGGGTGAATCCATTGAAATCTAAATATTTGCCATAGTTAGAGCCATTATGGCTTTTTGAACATGTAAACGATTCTCTGCAACATCATAGATGCATGACCTAGGCCCACTTGCGATTTCATCGGTCACTTCATGTCCTCGGTCGATAGGCATAGGATGAGTAAAGATTGCATTGTCGGTCAAGCTCATTTTCTTGCTATCCGTGATCCATTCAGGATGTTTCAACGCTTTTTCAATTTCTTCCGCTTTATAGAATTCTCCATCTCTATAAGCATCTGGACTCATCCAATGCCTAGAGTAAACTACATGGGCTCCTTTGTACCCCTTTTCTACGTCGTGTATAAAATTGAAACTTTGACCATTGTCAGCGCAATTTTGTTCAGTCCACCTGATAACTTCAGGATCAAGGTCAAACCCCTCAGGAGAAGAAACGGTGACATCCATTCCAAAACGAGATCCAATAAGCATAGCTTCTTGAATTGAGCACCAGCTGCGTGCTAAAGCTCCATGTCCCCACGTAACTAAAAGTTTCTTTCCCTTCAAGAACGAAGGGTTTGCAGGATAGCCTGGTCCCTTATTAAACCATTCGGACCACCCCATTATGTCAGCTAATCCTTGACAGGGATGAAATTTATCATGTGCCATAGAAATAATCGGAATCGACGCCCATTGGGCATATTCCCGAAGGAGATCTTCCCCTTCACCATATGCACCAACTTTATCCTCGAGAATTCGAATGCCTAAGCCAGAAGCATATCGAGACATGATTTTTGCTGCATCCTCAACTGTTTCTCCAGCAGTTTTAGTAGTCTTTAGACGCATAGCTTTAGGTTCCAGGAATTGTGCATGTCCACCAAGTTCAGTTGCCGCACATTCAAAAGACTGCCGTGTCCTGACAGAAGGATTGTAAAAAAACATGAAGAAGGTTTTATGTTGTAAAAGGTTAGTGAACTCGGGAGAATAGCGACTGCGTTTCATTTTCCCAGCGATTGCTAAAACAGCTTCTAATTCTTCAACTGACCAATCCTGTGTACAAATAAGATCTCGACCATAAAGATCTGCAAACATTTTTTAGCCACTTCCATAATCTAGAGTATTATTTAATTAAAACAGAATCTATTTCCTCTTTTATTCACATTATAATAAAAATTTGATAGCATGATTTAAGTTTTCAAAAGCCCTCTAAAATGACACATCTTGAATTTTATATGGATTATCAGTGTATAATTTTATTATAGGGAGTACAATAGGAAAAGATAGAGGATGAGAGTAAAAAAAGGAAATAATCACATTGGATAGTTCTCTTCTTCTCGCAATCGTAGAAAATGATCCTTTTTATGGTAATATTTGGAATAATGGTGTAACATAATGTAGCAACTTTGCACTTACTCTTTTATGAGAATAATTTAAAGCTCCCTTGTGAGGTTAAACAAATGAAAAAAACATTCTTGAAATTTTTCCTAATTTTATTGGTTGGATCTTTCGTTTTTTCAGCGAATGCTGTCCCATCTGCTAATATGCTTACAAATGGTGGTTTTGAGTCAGGAGATAATTATTGGTATCACGATACAGACGGGACTGTTAATTTTTTCAATGATACAGTAGTTCACGAAGGCAGTAAAAGTTGTTCAATTGTTCTGGGAAGTTCTGCCAGTGGTGGAAACGTAACATGCTGGGAAAGCCCCCCAATTGGAAGTACTACTCATTATTATTTTGCTATATGGGTTTATGATATGGATAATGACTTTAGGATAAGATTGATAGTACGAAATTCAGGTTTTAGAAAATCACCCAATAATCCAGATTTGTATTATACTTCCGGCTGGTCAACTGATGACGGGTGGCAGGAGTTAGCAGTTGATGGAGATTCGTGGCCAGAGATTGGGCTTGCTTTTTATTGTCAATTTCAAACACAGGCTGGAGGAAGTGGCGATGGCGGAATATTCTATCTTGATGATCTTCGGATGGATACTGTGCCAGTTGCTCCCGAATTGCCCATAGATCCGTTCTACGTACCATTGACTGGAAGTATTCTCATACTTGGAATAGCGATACGAGAGAAAAGGGCATAAATCGAGAAGTAATTTGGTGAGGGAGTTAGTTATATTATTTACAGATCGTCTTTCTCTCGATGTTATCTCCCTTATATTGAGGAAAAGACAGCCTGTGTAATCAAAGTGGGTAGCCCCCTTAATAGCTGAACTAAGAATTCTTTAATGTATAAGGCAACACATAATAATTTTTTAATACAAATATTCTTCATAATGAGATGAATGCTCTTTCCTAATAGAAAGAAAGATTATGGGAGAGTAAATGATAATTAAGACACTTACACCAGCATTCCCATAAAATCGGTTGATGATTAAATATGGGTGTATTAAGGAAGTACAACACCATACACATGCTTTTAACGATTTTACTTGGTTTACTAGCCATATTTTTTACTTCCCAATCACCTGATTTTGGATACACTTCATTCTCTCGATCACCTAATAATGGCGTTTCTCTTCTAGAATATGCTTTGAGTTTTGACGGAAATGATTATGTGGAAATAGCCGATTCTTCTCCTTTGGACATTACGGGTGAAATCACTATTGAAGCCTGGGTGTTCTTAGAAGTTAATACTGCTCAATTCATAGTAGCTAAAGATTCCAAAGTGAGCGATGTAACCTATCGATTATGGACAGGTAATGATGGTACCTGGATCTTTCGATTAGTGGATACTGGGGGAGTAGAACGACATGTGTATGGTACGGGACATAACGTAGAAACATCCGCATGGATACACATTGTTGGGGTCTATGATGGTAATGAGATGGCTCTCTATCAGAATGGAAGCCTCTTAAATTCAGAAACAGTGGGATCATTTACTACTCGTATAAATAACCAACCGGTATGGGTAGGAAGATCTTACCTCAATCAATATTTATCAGGGAAGATTGATGAGCTCCGTATTCTCAATTGTGCTCTTAATTCCACTGAAATTGTGGAAGATTATGCTGCCCAGGGTCAATATCCAGAACGTGAGGGTACAGTGGCGTGGTACCATTGTGATGAAGGGAGTGGTTCAATTTTAGGCGATAGTTCGGGGAATGGACATACAGGCGTAATATATGGAGCTACATGGATAACTAGGCCAGAATTTCCATCAGTTAGCAACTATGCATTGAGTTTTAATGGCCTTGGAAATTATGTAGATTTGACAGACTTTGCACTGGGTGAAGATTTTACCATTGAACTTTGGGTGAATCCCTACCATACTGGAAGCCCTAATCACTGTTTCATCGGCAAAAATACGGAAAACGGAGAGAATGTTCTACACTTCGGTTATTATGCGGGGGGTTATCGATTACACTTAAACAACGGAACTCACTATGAGGGTTTTACTGCGAGTTTTCAAACCACAGGTTGGCAACATCTTGCGCTTATAGGCGTATACAATTCCCCAAACACAACGATCACACTCTATCGCAATGGAACAGTCTTACATCAAGTTACATTCAATGTTCATATGCCAACTTCCACATGGATGGGTAAAGCATGGTCACTCGGCCAAGAATGGGATCCAGAAGGTCGAAGTGACTTTTTTGATGGAGCTTTAGATGAAGTCCGCTTCTTTAACCGTGCTCTTACCCCCGAGGAAGTCATAGCGGATTATAGTAGTAATGGTTACTATCCAAGTCGGTCAAATACAATAGGCTGGTATCATCTGGATGAAGAAATTGGTTCAATTATTGAAGATAGTTCTGAGAATGGGCATACAGGTACGATCCATGGAGCAACTTGGATATTATCACCATTCACTGCTTCTTCTCTAAATATTCAATTTATTACCAAATGGGGAACTCAAGGTTCGGGAGATGGGCAATTTAACCGACCTAATAACATTGCAGTTGATAATACGGGCAATATTTATGTCACCGATTTTGGTAACAATCGTATCCAAGTTTTTGACTGCAATGGCAACTTTCTCAGGAAGTGGGGGAGTCAAGGTTCGGGAGATGAAGAGTTTGATGGGCTGAGTGGTATTTCAGTCGATTCTATGGGTTATGTATATGTCTCCGAGATTTATAATCACCGCGTGCAGGTTTTTGATCAAGATGGCACCTTTATTCGGAAATGGGGGAGTCAAGGATCAGAAGATGGCCAATTTAATCGAGCTGCGCATAATACGATCGATTCCAGTGGTCACGTCTATGTCGTTGACCATCTCAATTATCGTGTGCAGGTTTTTGATCAAGATGGCACCTTTATTCGGAAATGGGGGAGTCAAGGTTCGGGAAATAGCGAATTTAATGCGCCCATTGGTATTACAGCCGATTCCACGGGCAATATTTATGTGGTTGACCGAGATAATAGTTGTGTCCAGGTCTTTGACCAGAATGGAGCATTTCTTTGGAAGTGGGGGAGCCAGGGTTTAGGAGACGGGCAGTTCAATCAGCCTTCCGGTATTGAGGTTGATTTGCATGGATATGTCTATGTTGCAGATCATGGTAATCACCGTGTGCAGGTTTTTGACCAAGATGGCACTTTTATCCAAAAATGGGGAACTCAAGGGGCAGAAGATGGACAGTTTAATACTCCTAACGATATTGCTATTAATGCAACAGGTTATATCTATCTCGCTGATGTGGAGAATCATCGAATTCAGGTTTTCAATTCATCCTTTTCTGAGGTTATTGATCCTCTTTGGACATCTATTTCTAATGGGTATACTTCTCCTAACCCTAAAACGGATAATAACAATAATGACAGTAAACCAGAAGTGTTTTTCGATAGTAATACATTGATCCAAGTAGTATTAATCAGTCTGGTGTTAGGGGTATTTGGAATGGGATTTTGGATTGGTTTTATAGCCGTTCACTTACCAGGAATTCAACAAGAACTCGAACAACTGCTCCAGCAATTGAAGCAACAGGCCAATCAACTTCAAGAAACCGTAAAAAGAGTAGACTCCGAAACAACCTTAGAAGATATTGAAGTCATAGCAGGTCAAGTCCATCAGGAATTCTTGGCATGTGAAGTCTGCTACATCCACGCTCAACAGCTTGTGAATCAGAAATGGCTACCAGTTTTTCTGCGTCCAGATCTAACGGTTATGGAAACAATCCTTATGGCAATGAAATACACATATGAAGAGTTTCAACAAACCCGATTGAAACGCTTGGAAGCTAAATATTAATATATAGCTGCAGTTTTTTATCAAATCATAGAAGCTTCGCTTTCAGAGCTTCCCTTTAATTTCCTTGTTATTAAAAACAGTGTTGATACAGCTGCAGAATACATTACCGCTGTAATCGTGAATGAACGACTGAAGTCATTTGTTTCGTTAATTAGTAACGCGCTTATCGTAGGGCTAAACCCACGGCCTATTCTATCATTTGTTTGTGTAAGTGATTGAACAGTTGCTCGATAAGTTTCAGGTACATACTTTTGTAAAACTGTAGTTTGTGCGGGGCTACTCATATTCATTAGCGCAATCCGAAAAATAAAGGCAAAGACTGATAGTGGTAGAATCCTACTATAGGCTAGGACTAAAGTTAAGGGAATAGAAAGACCCTGTGTAAGGTATATTACCTTAACATCACTCAACTTATTAGCCAATAACGGGATAAAGCCCATACACATGGCAGTTATGATTTGTGCTGCAGCCATAATGAAATTGATTTCAGAGGGACCAAGTGAAAATCGTGTAACAAAATAAGGCTGTGAAAACGGTACAAGAAACCCTGCTCCAAAGCCAATCATTAGAGAAATTACTAGAAAGCCAATAATATATTTTCCTTCTGGCGTTTTCACTATCCTTCTTAGACTGACTTCTGATTGACTTCTAACATTATTTCTCCATTCATCAGTGTTCACTAATAACAGAAATGGAAATATTGCTGCTGCTGTAACTATTAACGTAATAATCATAGTCAATTGCAGATTTTCATAGGAGAACTCATTCTTAAAGAGGATAAAAAAAACTGCTGATGAAAGAAAACCCAAAGAGAGACATGACCAGCGCACAGTTTCATTCTTTGTAAACACATTGATCCTATTATTTCTGTTATCATGTGCAAGAATTGCTAAGTGTGCAGGCATGATCATTCCACGCGATATGCCAACTCCAGAGGAGCCAATCAATACATATTTCCAATTTGGAGAAAGCACAACTATTAAATGGGAGAATGTAGCAACTACGATTCCCCATAATAGCACACGTCGGTGACCAAGTCTATCAGCCAAAAAAGCAGCAGGTAAAAGTACAAAGAGATTAGAAAATGTTTGAACTGATTGGATGAGCCCGTAGTTGACAATATCACCACCAAGTTCTTCAACATAACTTGGAAAGTTGCCGCGAGAAAATGATTGTCCAAAGGCTAGTATAGCTGTTCCAAGGTAGATCATAACATTATTTCTTTTCATAGAAGCTCATGCCCATGGACTTTCATTTTTACGTTCATTAATTTGTGGAAATAGTACCAAACGACAGCTAAGTTTGTTAAAAACTTATTTTAAAATTCTATTTTCTTAGACCTTCATGTTTCCTCCAAAACATAACTCAGTGATGATTAAAATTCTCTTGGGTCAGGAGGAAGTTTACCAATCTTTGCCAACGGATTTTGACGAACAAATTCATTGAAATCAACATATGATTCAGTTAGGTTACTCAAAGTGTATTCAAGTCTAGTCAAGTGTATTCACATGAGGCCTCTTTCTTTCATTAGACCACGACCATCTAACCAATGTGAATATTAACGATAGTCACTACTCGGTATTCTCTCTATAATCCCTTCAATTTGATCAATTTGCTTTAAGACGTCCACATTAAGAGTTACTTCACTCGCTTTTACATTTTCTACTATGTGTTCAGGCTTAGAGGCACCCATAAGGCTGCTAGTTATTTCTTCATGCCGTAATGTCCATGCTATTGCAAGATTCCCCACAGAAACATCTATAGAACCAGCAATTTCCTGTAGTTCTGGAATTAAAGAACGGTATTTCTCAAAGATTTCAGGTGGGATATCATTATTAATCGAATATCGCGTACCTTCTGGAATATTATTCTGATATTTACCTGTAAACAAACCAGTGGCTAATGCTTCAAAAGCTACCAACCCCAGCCCGTGATATTTCGCAATGTCAAGGATTTCATCTTTTCGCTCTATATGTCTTCCCCTAAGATGATAAGGGGGCTGCTCACATGCAGGTGGATGACACCCAAGCTCTTTAGCAAGCCATATCGTTCGCTCAATTAAAGTGGGTGGCCACCAACTAGTTCCCCAATAATTGACATATCCCTGATCAATTAGATTACTCATAGTTTGAATTGTTTCTTCAAGAGCAGTACTTCGGTCGGGTCGATGACAATAGTAAATGTCGATATAATCTGTTCCTAAGCATTCTAAAGATTTATGTAACCCCTCACGGATATGCTTTCTACTTAATCCACCACTATTAGGATTGTTCTCATCAAACTGATAAAAAACCTTAGTACCTAGAACAAGATCAGCTCGTTCATAATCTTTTATGAATTCACCAATGATAAGTTCCGCTCGTGTTCGTTGATCTATTGGTAACTCTGAATCAAAGATGCCATACCGATCTGCGCCATCAATGTAGTTAATTCCCTGATTTACTGCTTCTTTCAGGCATTTTAGAGCAGACTCTCTGGGAATATGTGACCCGTAATACATAGTTCCAATACTAACTTCTGATAGCTTTATGCCCCATTTACCTAAGCTACGATATTTCATTGCTTTTTTCTCTCGTTAGAAATAATTAATTAATCAAAAATGTAGATAAATTCACCCTCGCCAGTAAGGTCGAAGCCTAGTTCTTGAAAGTGAGAAGTCTTACGTTCATCTGTCACAGAAAACGCAGTTATAAAAGCGTCAATTCCTTTTTTCTTTAAATAAGAATGACCTACCTTAAGATAGGCTTTTCGTAAACGCTGCATATCAGAATGAGCGATGTCTACAGCCAAACCATTTATTGAGCCATAAGAAGACTGCAGGTTTCGATTCATGCTAAAGGGATCGTAAGGTGGTTCTCTAATATTTATTGAACAAAAACCAAGAAGATCCTCGCCCTTGTAGATGAGAGCCGAATTCTCAGGAGTAAAATCACCAGATTCGATAGATTCTTTAAGTCTGTCGGTCGTTACGTCCATGCCTGCAATACTCTCTTTGCTATGTCGATAGTTCACTAATGTTTCAACATCATCAATGGTAAAGGGCTTCAATTCATAACCTGGAATATCATAATCAAGTTTTTCTACTGGAATACTTATTTGTTTGACTTCTTGAATTTCTTTAATATTAGTAATCGTCTGCTTTCTGAAGTATTCATGCGCTTCATCAAGAAAATTAGTAGGATAAACGGCTTGGATTTCTTTTGGATTATTTTTCTTAACAAAGTCATAGATCGCTTTAAAAAGCATATTTATAGTTTTTTCCGATCTAAATTCTTTAATAATTAGTGGATAGTCTAGATAATAGTTCTCAGACGAAATTGTGCATTCTACATAGCCAACAATTTCGCCATCAGGCTTGATTAAATATTTAACTTGTTCTGGTACAAATTTAGGATCGTAGTCATCATATTCCTGTTGGATCTTTTCAGGTGTATATGGAGGAAAATCAGGATCCATTTCAGAAAGAACATTATTAACAAGCTTAGCTTGCGCATTCACATCATCAGGTTTATGGTCTCGAATTTTTAATTCCATCATGCTCACCTTGAATAATAACTGGTATTATTAATAATAACGCTTCATCCAAAACCTAGGACGTTTTTCTTTGGTTTTTTTAGGTTTTTTCGATGTTGTTAGAGAATTGATAGAATAGTTTACCCCCATCTTATCATTATATATTTTTAAGCGGGTTTTTTCAACTTTTTCGTGAAAATCGCGGATAGTTGCCTTCATCTTCACTTCTCCAAATTTTTTATGTCAATGACATATTTTGACAATGGATTGACAGAACACGTATATTAATGTTACCATTATTTACAATTATAGAATAAACCACCTACAATAAAAATAACCTTATAAGAGAATATAATAAATGT
>JAEOTF010000457.1 GCA_016840025.1 Candidatus Hodarchaeota archaeon | reverse complement strand
AATGTCTCCAAAGAACAAATCTTTCTTGAATAGGCTCTAATCTTTCTCTCTACTCCCGTCAATTAGATTCAAAGGTTATAAGCTGAGAAATAGGTTTAAAACGCATAAATCTCTTAGAGTGGCTCTGTAATACATTTCAAACAATCAAATTGAACATTTTTTTCTCCCTAAACATAAAATTAAGCTGCTTTTTATTATTTTTACCAGTCCTATGCTAGAATATTTTTTAGACTCCGTCAATGTTTTAAAGTAGGAATCAACTGAACTATTGGCGATTCGTATGGTTGCTGTCTCATTTTCTGACTTGTTATCTGCAGCTTCTCAATATGAAGCAAAAACGATTGATTTGCTAAGAGAATTGGTTTGCTTTCCTACAGTAGCTTTTCGGGAACAAGCTGGTATAGAAGAATGTGCCAATTATCTCGAGCAAACTTTGCAAGCCCATGGCTACAAAGCCTCTCAGTACCCACTTCCAGAAGGATCACCCGTTGTGTATGCAGAAAAGGATGTTGGGGCTCCCAAGACACTAATGTTTTATCATCATTACGATGTCCAACCAGAAGATCCACTTGACCTATGGAAGTCCTCTCCATGGGAGCTAACTGAACGAGAAGGACGACTTTTTGGGAGAGGAACCGTGGACAATAAAGGAGAGTTTGCAATTAGTCTTTATGCTATGGAGTTATTGGAAAAGAAATTAGGAAAACTGCCCGTGAATGTGAAATTCGTCATAGAAGGTGAAGAAGAAGCTGGTTCAGACAATCTTCCACATTTTACAAAACCTAATTCGTCCCTGCTGAAAGCAGATGGATGTATCTGGGAAGGAGCAATATTATTCCCTAGCGAAGATACTTCTAGTGGTGGTGATACCTTAAGTATTCCGACTCCCGCTAGAGTTGTGTGTGGATTGAAGGGTGTTGCTTACTTCGAAGTCAAAGTAGGTGGACCACCTAAATTCCCAAATAGGGATGTACACAGTGGGAGTGCTGCAGCTGTTCCTAATGCAGCTTGGCGTCTAGTATGGGCATTAAACACCCTAAAAGATGAACAAGAGAATATTTTAATAGAAGGGTTTAATGAATTAGTCATTCCTCCAGAGAAGGAAGATATAGAGGCATTAAAAGCATATGGAGGTGAATTTGAGGAAATAATCCTTCGGGATTACGAATTAGAAAAGTTATTACTTAGTAGAGGAGGGTTAGAACTTCTTATAGAGTTGTCCCATAAGCCCTCACTAACAATCTGTGGTCTGAATAGTGGATATCAAGGATCTGGAGGAAAAACAATTGTACCTGCAGCAGCTAGTGCCAAGGTAGATATCCGATTAGTTCCCAATCTGACCACAAAGAAAGTCGACAAGCTACTCCGTTCTCACTTAATTAAAAAGGGATTTGACGATCTTGAGGTGGAGTTATTAACAGGGTATGATCCCGCTAAGACATCAGTAACTCATCCATTTGTTCAGATGCTCCGAGAAACCACAGAAAAACTAGTTGCTCCAACACCGGTCAATCTCATACCAGTAGCATATGGTTCTGGTCCAGCTTATCTTTTTGCTCGCCATACACCCCTTGTAATGGTTGGTAACTCAATAGAGGGTATAAATGGACACGCTCCCAATGAAAATCTGCCCATAAGGGCAATCCAACCTAGTCTTGCTTATAATGCCCTCGTGGCCCAATTACTTGCGTAAAATGATTAATATTCCAGTTAACCTTGTTTTAGTGGATGTTTGATTGGACTAGCTAATTTTTTTTCCCTATTTTTTTAAATCAAGTTCTTATGTTAGAAAGAAGGTTATTATAATATGAAAAAAGAGTTCAATTTATTAAGAAATGAATTCTTGGTAATATACAGTTCTGGAGTCATCATCACAAGCCTCGCTTTCATCTTTTATCATATTCGGGGCTACCCACAAGTTATTACTGCAACAGAAACACTGGACCTGATCGTACCTCCAATTTATATGATTCCAATATTTTTCCCTTTCGGGATTCTCATAGGAGAATTGTTATGGAATTGGATTCAAGACTCTCCACTAGATCTCAATATTCTTCTTGCAATTGAATGCGGTATGGTAGCACTTATCTCATTTATTCGTTATGTTTTTTTAATTCCATTTAGCGGCCATACAATAATTTTGGGATTTTATTTACCTTATCAGATTTCTACAAACAAGCAATCAAATCAAATCAGGATTCTGATTGGATTAGTTGTTCTTGGTCTTACGATGTACTATAAACTCTTTCTATGGAAAGACCCAATCACTTTTACTTTAGGCTTTATTCTTGGAATCATGTTATGGATTCCAGGACATCTTTATCGTCTAAATATTCTAAAAACGGAACAATCGCTAAAATGAAATAATTCTCAATGCATTCATGCATTTTTAACGTCACATTACCTTAATCTGCATAACTTCACGAGAGAAACTTCGTTGTGGTAGAATTTGGATAGCTTCTTGGGTTTCTTCGATAGTTTTCTCAAGTCCTTCTTGGAGCACATACTGAGAGATCTTCGTCAACTGGTAGGGGACATGCATTTGGAGCATTTCATAGGCAGCTTTTGCATTTCTTCCGAGATATTTCCAATTGTTTTTCTTTTTTTTCCCCTTTTTCGTGGTGCTATCATTAGAAACAAGCCATAGGAAGGGTCCATGCAGTTTTCCTTCGGTATAACAAGAACAGTCTTTACTGCCGCAATTATGATATTTAATAGTAATAGCTACCATAGAAATAAAGCATCCCATACTTATATCTCTCCTTATTCGTACTCTAAAAAAGCTATTCGAATACCAGGATATTACATAGCCGATAAACAGTGGTCAGGTAATAATGTCGGTAAGTCGATAATATGAATTACGAAACTGCAACTTTCCTGAACAAATTACCCTTAAATTTACCTTGGAGCTAAAAAATAAATTTCTTGACAAATAAATGTGGAAAAATGTCACTTTCGCTGTACTCTCATTCTGTCCGACAAAAAGGCGAAGTCTCGACTAAATTCCGACAAAAATTGAAGAAATATGATTTAAATCCAGAATGGGAAGTATTCAGTAGAAAGGGCTGGAAAATTGATCTCAATTTCTATTTCCCGCCCGAAATTGGAAAGGAGCGTTTGTTTAGGTGCTTATAAGCAAAGAAGCGTACAAGATAGGGAGAACAGCTTCTTAGAGAAGAGAAATCACAACAAACGTATTTCTGGAGAATCATCTCGGATGCAGAATTCCCGCCCCCCATCCGCCACTCACTCACCTGTCCGTTGTTTAGCCGCCCTACGTGACCGAGGGGGCACACAAAGCTCTTGTATGTATCTTTTTTATCCTTTAACAAGTTCTAATTCTAATAGTATTCCAGAAGTTTTACTAGAAGCTTTTCAATCATTGAAGGTAGAATCTACCATTCGTGCGTCTATCCCTCCCGAAAAAAAGGCTATTACCGTTGATTTTACATCCCGTTCCTTCCTCGAAACTGATCCTAGCGATCCTTACTCTTGGAGAGAAGTTGTTGATCTCCTGCTACAAACATTGGCTTCCGACAGAGAATTAAAGGAGTGGACTGGTGGAGGAGTTAAATCGCATTTTGAGGAAGTCCTTGTAAGGATGGATAAAATTGCGGAAAAAATGAAGCCTGATGCAGAATTCACTCTTTATGATCACGTGAAAATTGCATTAAATGTAGCGGACATCCTTTCTGAGCTACTAGAAGCATTGCACAACCGAGATTTCATTGTAATATGGAAACTCGCTACTCGTAATAGCTTTCTTATCGATATTCTTCAGTTTGTGCTTTCCAACTTAACGCATATACACCCGGTTTTTTTCCCTGTTCTCTTATTTACCGATCAGAAAACCGTCACTAGAACTTTACGACATACAAAGAATCATTCTCAGTCAACAGCGATTCCAATCGATTTTGATGAACGAGACGGTATGCGATTGGCTCATCACATTCTCAATGGAATTGTTGATGGAGATTTTCTTGAACTCGCTTCTCCCCCTACAATTGTCGAGTTCTTTGGCGATATGTTATTTTTCTTGCATGGAACCACAGATGTTTCTGAGATTAAGGCAGAGTTACGCAGTTTTTTAACCGATGATTACTTGCTTCGTCGTCGTATAAGATCAACCACGGTATTAATTACCGCTGACTCTGTTCGCCAATATTTTGAGAAAAGTGGCTTGAACCCATCTCGTTTTGGTATATCTATGCCTGGTGGGCTTTCATTAGCTGATTTAGGATTGAAAATCGTTCATTCAGAAGATAATTCTCCTACTCTTGAGGGACCAACACAATATCTAGCTCTTCTAAGGGCACTAGGTGAACTAGGTGCGGATCAGCTCCATGTGCCGCATGCTGAGTTATTCCAGAGGACAGAAGAGCGGTTAGCGCATCTATTCCGCGGAATTACTCGTGAAAAATTAGTCAATTATGTTTATGATGCGATTCTATGGGCAAGGGGATTGGGACTGATTCTAGTCTCACAGTATTGTGCATCTGGGGGACTAAACTACCTCATTCGTGTTCCATCGTCCACTTTGCGTTCCCTTCTCAATTGAAATAGATCTTTTTCCTTTCTTAATTTTATTACTCGAATAAAACTTAGAGACCTAATAATTGCATTAATCACTTCAATACAAAATTTCACTTAAACTTGAAAATTTTTTGTTCTTGTCTGTACTGAAATTTTAAGTCAATAGTTAAAAAAAGTGAAAATAGGTAAAGTTCTTAATAGTCTTAGATGAAGTATATAATGTGTGTAAAAACAATGCGTTCTACTATGCCGGATTTCGATGCGAGGATTGTTGTGATTGGTCTTCAGAATGCCGGCAAAACTACTTTTCTAAAACGCATCAAAGAACCTACAAAACCAATAAAAACCCGTGCGACTATGGGTGTGAACGTAGAAACATATAAAATCGATTCTGATTCCCGTGTTGCTGTGTATGACATAGGTGGTCAATCAGTATTCGCAGAACACTTGTGGGAACCTCACCTCCGTAAATGTGATGGCGTCATATGGGTGCTTGATTCCGCTGATCCTCTTAAAATGGTTGAGGCCCGAAAATGGCTCGATAAAGTAAATGACTGGATTCAGCAAGAAGCGGTATTCTGTTTTATCGTCAATAAGAAAGATTTACCAAATACATTGTCCTTTGAAGAAATCATTGCAGAACTCCACTTAGAAAGATTCATGATGGCGCGCCCCCGCAGCTTTGGTTTATATTTGACATCAGCAAAATTTGGAGACGGCGTGGAAGAAGCATGGGAGTGGTTTACTGAGAAAGTTTTGCAACAGAAAGAAACAGAAAGAATTCATCTAAAGAATATCGTACTATTCACGGATTTTGGAGTTCCATTAGCAGCAGCTACTATGGGTGGAACTGAAGTAGACAGTGCGATCTTCTCTGGCTTTTTTTCAGCTATAAGTAGTTTCGGTAGTCAGGTTTTCAGCCAAACCGAGCACTTAGCCGATATCACTTTCGGTAACCATCGTATCGTTTTTGAAAGTAAACAGATGGATATTTTAAAAACCAAACACCCGTCCCTTAGTCCCGATCGGCTTATTTGTGCCGCGATAGTGGATAAGCTGGATTCCATTAGTCAGACTCGTTCTATTGCCAAACAAGTTGTCAATTGGGCTAGTACCCTCCCTGAAGCTCTTTCTGATGAAAATTTACTTGAATTTCTTTCTAAAACATTTAAATCGGAAATCCCAATTCTCAAACCACAAGCCCCAGCTCCACTCAGAGTTATGTTTGCGTTTTCTCAAGTCCGTTCTGCGCTTCGAATTGATGGCATACAAAAACTTACAAATCTCTCAGCACAGGTGCTTGAAGACGTGCTTGAACAACTGGTCACAGAAGGCGTTATCATCAAGAAAAAAGGCGGCTGGTATGTTCCTAAAAGTCAAATCACACTCTCTGATCCCTTACTCGTATAATAACAGCAAAATTTTCTTATTCACTCGGTGGACTTTCTTTATCACCGAGATCAGTTAAGATGGATGATGAATAATGTCGGATCCAGCATTTTTGGAGGATAGAGTCCATTATCTTCTTTCACAGCTCAAAGTACCAAATCTCAAGGATATTTGTCGAAAGAAAGGATTTCGTGGGTTTAGTAAGCTGAAAAAAGATAATCTTGTCGATTTTATTATAGATTCATTAGCGGAGACAGTAGAGAAAGATGAATTATCATCCGCACTAGAGTCTTTGGCAGATTCTGTAGTGAATTTTCAAGCTTATGAGATGTTAAATATTGAAAAACGAGTTATAGACATTTTTGAATCTGACTCTAACTTCATAGGAACTTTTATCCCTCGTGGTGAAGAATTGAACACTAGTACACTTGTACCCAGTACAGGTAAGGCAATCTGCACATGTGATGACTTTGCAGAGTTTGATGCGGTATGTAGCCATATAAAGGCTCTTATTAGCCTTGCAATTGCCTCCAAGATGTGTTCCCGTACATTAAGCACAGAATATGGCTTATTTGAGGAATTGATTGAACTTGCCAATGATTTTCTTGAAAAAAGCGTTACTCTTTCTTCTGAAGCGATGGAAGAGTATCTAGTAGAAGATTTTGCCTATTCAGGACGAATTGAAAAAGCTCAAGAACTTATAAAAGATAAATTTGATCTTTCTTTTTCTCCTATGGGAATCAAAGGCCATTATCTTGGAAAAGATAAGGAAACAGGAGAGCTCAAACCTGTTTTCTTGATCAATATTGACCGAACAAAAAGGGTAATAATACATGATTGTGGGGATTTTCTAGGCCGAACTTCTCGGATGGCTAAAGCCTGTAAACATCTGGTCGCAATTTTCTTAATCTGGGGCAAGGAAAACCCAGATGTTAGAACCATTTGGCATAGTTTTGTTTCATGCCGATGGCGATTTGAACATCCCTAATAAGGGAATAAAGTTCCGCTGTAACACTTTAAGGGACTTTCTGCTGCTTAAACACTAAACAGAACTCGTAGGAGCGTTCTTCCGATCACATAAATAATAAAAACCTTATTAACTTCTGTTTGTTTAACAAATGATCCTTTTATTCCAAAATAAATCAATACAAGACTCCAACCAAAAAATATCAGGGTAAATAATTGAAATTCTAGGGGGAGAATTAAAATTTGTGTGATTTCCTCCATGATCTCCATCTGACCAGCATCAGAACCGAATTCGATTGTTTTTTCTTCTCTAAAGAGCATCAACGGTATACTTAGGACTGAAAAAACAAGGCTTGCAACTTCTGCATAACCAATTATAGCAAAACTTTGTTTAAAGGATTTTTCATAGGGTGCAGTTTTTCCAAAAAATGCTATCACCCCGTATAGTAAAAAAGAGGCTACAAAGGATGAAATTATGGAAAATAAGATGCCTATGGCGAATAAACTTAGTGGAACACTATCCCAAATAAGTTTCTGCTCTCCTGACATATCTACCCAGTTAACGGTAACACGCTGCTGTAAGTAAATGTAAGATGCAAGCCCAGTACAAAGTCCCACGAGAAAAAGTACCAATATTGGTATCCCTATGTCTGGACCACGGGCAACCTTGCGCATTCCTTTTGCAGGTGATAAAAGTAATGTTTCCCACAAACGTTTTAGTTTCTGCTCGGGTTGTTGCCAAATAGTTGGGGTTCCCACATAATAAGGTGGTGTAGCTTGGGGTTGTTGAGGTCCACCTTGCTGATATTGAGTAGATATTTTTGGTTCAGAATAAAGAGGTGGTGGCTGTGAGGGACGTTCGTAGCGCGGTATCGCCCCTAATCCTCTTGTATCATCATCTGTAGTCGTTGTTGGTGGAGATACAGGGCTAGGGGTTTTTTCTGTGTCTACACCTAAACGTAGTTGAGCTCCACAAATTCCGCAGAACTTAGCGTCCGGTAGGAGTTGGGCGCCGCATTCAGTACAAAAAACCTGTTTTTTTGCTGACATTAAGTTCCCCTATACGCTTCTCTTTCTCTTTGAATAAGTTCTATTTTTTGTCTTATTGATCTTATCTTATCCATCAGAAATTCTCTTTTTATTTCACTTCTCATTAATCTAAGAAAGAACTGGCGATATGTTGACATTTCCGATTACAGTGCAAGTTTATATAAAAAATAATTAGTCACTTCTCATATTGACTGTAAAATATTGCGTTTTCTGGATAGCACGTGAAAATATTTATTTGATTCTTACATTACTTTGTTAGTAGAAAACTTATCCCAATTCTATATCACTTTTCTGGAGATGCAATCATCTATGGGTTCCCTCGAAGATGTTTTCAAAGTAGTGGTAACCGGTGAAACATGGGTTGGCAAAACATGTCTCGTTCATCGCTATGTGAATGCTCGATTTATCTCGGATACCAAAAAAACCATTGGGGTTGACTTTGCGCTAAAAAGTGTTGTTGCGCACAGAGAAACAGGTAAAACGGAAATTACCTTACAGCTGTGGGACTTTGCAGGAGAGGAAAGGTTCAAACAGGTGCTACCTCTGTACGTGACTGGGACACAAGGCGTTCTTTTCTGTTTTGAAGCAACGAGACCCGAAACACTCGAACAGATGCCTTCATGGATTGATATTTTCCATAGCAGTGGTCAAAAACCGATCATTGTACTTTGTGCAACAAAATGTGATCTCGAGAAAAACATAAACATGGATTTAGTAAAAAAGATGCAAAAGAAATACAGCATAGAGCACTATATCGAAACTTCAGCACTTACAGGCGTTAATGTAGAAAAGTTATTTTCTTGTATAACAAACGAAATGCTTGAAGCAATTGAAGGCTGAAATGGATACTATTTTTCGAAATGTAGGAAACTTTTTACTCACCCCAGTTCAAGGTCCTGATATCGATCTTATTTTCGATTTAGCATACAACCAGATGGATGCCACCCTTCAAAAAGCTTGGGTTAAGGGTTTTGATTGGAATGAGTGGTTAAAGGATCTATTGGATGCTT
>JAEOTF010000456.1 GCA_016840025.1 Candidatus Hodarchaeota archaeon | reverse complement strand
GTGATAGAATAACGTTTATCCCCCTTTCGCATACATGTGACTTCCGGATTTTGGCTCAACCAAGTTGTAAATAGCGCCATTAACTCGGCTTCAGAATATTCATTCTCCATATTTTGGATTGTATCTTGTCCACGACCATCACCCATCAATTGCCAAGCCATTACATCAGAAACCATTCCTTCTTCAATTTTTTGAGGATATTTCCCAACACATAGAGTTTCGTTCAAAAGATGACGATCAATTTGGAGATCACCAAACCTCTCTTCTACAGTTCTCATGACTCTCCTGAAAGAAGCCAAATTTTGATAACCTAACAAAAAGGAAAATTCCCGTATCTCTTCTGTCGAGTTAAGGCTTTTTGCATTATTTAACACCATTTCATAACTAATTTGTGGGGAGTAAGTGCAGAACCATGCCGCTGTTACCATTTCTAATCCTTCAGGCTCACTTCCAACCTTATGCGAAATATTCTCGCCGAAGAGAGAGAGAAAACTATCCGCTGATTCATCAGTATCGCTAAAATGCATAGTGGGGATATTAGTTGTAGAATAAAATCTTACCGCTGGGTGATAGATAGTTTCATCCCACTGTTCTCGATTAGCTTTCGATATTGTGAAATTTACTGTTGGTGTGATATTGACTGCAAGAATAAATCCTGTAATTGTAGCAATAACCGACACAAGTAGTAAGAATGTTCGCACTTTTCGTCGAGTATAGCCCCGTATTGCTACGTTAAAGTAAGTTGGTAGCCGTTCTCCAAAGATAAATTCTATTAAACTTTTTTTAGCCATTTTGGCTCACTCAGAATTGAAAAGATTAGTATTGAGGATATTCTTAGTCTTTTTGACAGATTTCAGGATTTCTATAGGGACTCTTCTCTAATAGTTACATTTTTTCTGCAGATATTTATCAAACTTTCACGTTTGTGGAATAGTTTTTATGGGTAGATCTTCCTTTTTACCTCAACACCTGAACTGCGATCATTATGCCTTCAACAATTCCCTTTCCTCTTCATGAAGATGAAACCTTCATTTCTAAACAGAAGGCTATCTTTTGGGGTGATCATAAACTCCTCTTTCATGACGGCGGTACATTATGGTTCACCTCTCAGCGCCTGATCTTCTGGAAAGATAAACTCCTGAGAAAAGGTGAACTGCTACTAGAAATACCCCTTGAGGAAATATCCTATTTAGAAACTAAAGGGTTAGGAGGTTGGGCACTTGTTCGAGGCATGGACTTGTGGGCCTTACTCCAAGAAGGACTTTTTATTCATCGTCAAAACGGGCGAGAATATGTCTTTTCTTTTATCCGTGGCGGTGACCTTAAAGCTTGGGCAGAAAGCATTCGTTTAACAATAGAGCACACAACAGCAGAGGAGTATCTGGATAGCTTACCCGATTATGACCTAGATGCAGATTATGACACTACCTTTCTGTAGAAAACGGTGAATGAAATGGATATAAAAGGCATAAAAGGGGCTATGATTATATGTGGTTTACTCTTAGTAGTGATTATTCCTGTTTTTTTAGCTGGAAACGATCCATTACTTCAACTTCTAGCTGCGGCGATGGTAGGACTCATTGCTTTAGCAATGGGTAGCTACTTCTTCTACCATGAATACTACCGCTCTTAATTCCGTTCCCATTTTTCACATCAAAAATAATTTTCTTATGACCTGCAGAATTTCTCTGTAGTTGAGTCTTTTTATAAGCAAAAAAGGATTGTACAATGATTTAAATTATAAGTGATCGTCAACTCCTAATAATATGATTTAACCTTTCATGGAGGATAACACATGTCTTACAAGACCCCTGATAATTTGAAGTATCATAAGGAACATGAATGGGTACTGGTAGAAAATGGTAATGTAAAAATAGGAATAACAGATTATGCTCAGGCTAAGCTAAAAGATATCGTTTATGTCGAACTACCGGAAGTTGGAGATGAAGTCGAGGCCAATTCGGAATTCGGCGCTGTCGAATCAGTCAAAGGAATTTCAGACCTATTTGCTCCTGTCAGCGGTGAAGTCGTGGAAACCAACGGCGACCTTGAGGATGCACCAGAATCAGTCAACGAAGACCCCTATGCAGCTTGGATGATTGTAGTTAAACCATCTAATCTTGAAGAAGATCTGGGTACCCTGATGGATGCGAACGGCTATACAGAATATGTCGCAACATTAGAATAAACTGGTTTAAGGTCTTAAAACACACAAAAGTTAAGGCCCTTCTTTTCTTTATCATCCTATACCTTTTTCTAGCGAATCACCTAATCTAAGTGATTTATTAGTATTTTTAAGAAACAGGTGCTAATTCTGAATTCTGATGAATTATTGTCTTATGTACGGGTGATAGAACACGACTCACTTAATTTTAGAGTATTAGATTATTGTCCCTCGGAAAAAATAGCTAACTGTATAGTATGGATGCACGGAATAGGTGGACGATTAGAGAATTGGTTTGTTTTACTGGAGAATCTTTCACAAACACACAAATACCGTCATATAGCCTTTGATCTTCGAGGACATGGGCAATCAACAGTTCCAAAAAATAAATACAATGTTCCTACCTATATTGCGGATTTAGAAATGATTTTGGTAGAGTTGGGGGTAGATTCACCCTTTTTCTTAGTCAGTCATTCGATCACTGGAATTATTGCTTTTGCTTTCGCTCTTCAGTTCCCTGAAAAAGTTCAAGGGATAATTTCTATATCTTTTGCTGGAAAATTACCATCTCTTATTCACAAAGGGCTAAAATTACTTCCACCAACTCTCTTTTGGGGCCCTCTTCGAAAATTGGCCAAGAAAGAGCTTCCCAAATATGCACTCTCTCGTTCCAGTGATAAAACAATTGCTGAGGAAACCGTTAAATATGCTCTAAAAACAAAGAACCGCCCAGTAAATAAATCATTACGCGCTCTTATCCCTTTTAGTAAGAATTTAAAGCTGGGAGAAATAAGTAAACCCGTTTTTATCATTACCGGGAAGGAAGATAAGGCTGTATGTCCCGAAGATTTAATTAAACAGTGTAGCGATGAAATACCCAATGCAAAACTGAAAATATTCGATAATGCTAGTCATCTTGTGCATCTAGAATGGCCTACTCAGGTAAGTCGGCTAATTCATGAATTTATTGCAGAAATAAGTTAGTTTTTCATACAAATTAATGTAATATTTGCAAATATTAAGTAGTGTATTTTTTTAGTAGATACGTGAGAGAAAAGCATGCAAAACCATAATCACCAACGACTCCCACTCGATGAATACCTTATGCAAATTGCTGAAACAGTGAGCCTTCGATCAACTTGTTCACGGCATCATTTTGGTGCTATCTTGGTACGTGATAAACGAATTCTTTCTACAGGTTATAATGAAAATCCGTCAGGCCTTCCTCATTGTTTTGAGCTTCCCGAAGGATGCGTCCGTGATAGTCTCCAAATTGCATCGGGCTCGCAATTAGAGGTATGTACGGCTGTACATGCTGAAGCTAATGCCTTACTTCAATGTGCTTATCATGGTGTGAGTAGTAAAGGTTCCACTTTATATATAACGGGTGCTCCTTGTCCATTATGTGCCCGTATGCTCATTAATGCAGGTGTAAAACGGGTCGTATATAAAGAAAATGAGTATGGCGATGAAGGTCTCAAAATATTAAAACAGGCAGCTATTGAATGTGTACCATTTCCAAACAGCCAAAAATAACGTTTGATGGCTCTCCTCGATTCATCACGGGCAGCCTTAGAATTTTACTGAATAACCTATTCATTATTCAAAGATACATTTGGTCTTTATATATCTAATATAAACCTATATAAGTTTCCGAAGGTTTTTCATTCCCGACATCTTTAAAGAAAACATAAGAAACGCTTTATTTGTCTTTATGAATGATGTTCTGAGAGTATTCGTGACTAATAAATCCTAAAGAAGAGAAATCTTGCATATAACTTCATGAACTCCAATATTAGTTGCACTAGTTTACTTTAAAATACCTATTAATCTAATTTAATAAATCCCCCTTTAAAAATATTAATCTTCAAAAAGAGAAACGCAAAATGAATTTCTTAAATTTAAGGAACATAATTTTGCTACTTATCATATGTAGTACATTGGGGGCTGCAACACAATTCCAAAACTCCCCTGAAATAATAACAACGTTAGACCAATATCCAAAGAGATCGATGACCACTACTGATATTGTCAAAAATTCTAAAATAGGTTCTAAATCTTTTAATAATCTTACACAAAGTCAAACAAGCTTTACTCGTTGGAAAAAAGAGTTTACAGGCGATTTTGGATCGGTTAGTTTAATACCCGATATGAATGATGATGGCACTGCTGAAGTAATTACGGGGATTAACGATAGGATTTACCTAATAGAAGGTGATTCAGGGGCCATTTTACTAAATCGCTCGATAGGTACAGTAAACACTCTTGATAAATCAGTAATAGCTATTTCTTCATCCATAGATAAAGATCAAGATGGAAGAATAGACATCGTCAGTGCAAACATGACCCATTGCTTACTTCAAAGTGGAGTGGATGGAGAAGTTCTATGGACAATTGACTTCTCCTTGAATCACTCTTATTGGGATGATACAGAGAATACTACAAGGTACTTAAATCCTAGCATACTTTGGATAGGAGACGATATAAATGGGGATGGAAATAATGAAATATACTACGCTACTTATGCATTAAAACAATTAAATTATCTTTATTGCATCGACACGATTCAAGGAAAAGTTTCATGGACACTTCCAGCCTTTAAAGGCTTTAGGACAAATTTTAAACGCCAGAAAGACCTTACAGGTGATGGTATCTCAGAGATTCTTACACCAACTCTATCTAACCCTAATTTTCTCTGTATAAATGGTGCTACAGGTGACGTCATCTGGAATTTTACAAGTGATAAGAATTTTGGTCCGTATGAAAACTTTGATTTAGTGGGAGATACTACTGGAGATGGGATCAATGAAATTGTCGCTGGAGACTATGCTGGGGTTGTGTATTGCCTTGATGGAGCCACAGGTGATGAGTTAAGACGATGGATTAGCCCCGTCGAATCTGATTATGAGATCCGTGACATCTGTACAATAGATACATTGGCAAATAAGGTTACCATAAGCACAAGCGAGGGATTAGTTCAATTACTTATTTGGGATGGGCAAAAATTCGATTCAAACTGGTTCAAGGATTATTTCGGATTTATACAATGTATGAGTTCAATTGATGATTTACCTCCATTCGATGGAGTAAAAGATCTGATTATCGGCTCTCAAGAATTTAAAAAGCTCTATGCAATTGATGGGTCTGATGGGTCAGAATTCTGGCAATTCGACTTGGAAGGTTCAGTACCTCGAAAAATCAAGACTACAACTGATCTAACTGGTGATGGCGTAGCAGATATCCTTCTAAATTCTTATTCTGGAATTTTACCTTCGAGAACTCAATATATAGCTTTATATGATGCCCAAGGACCAGATTTAGACGAAAATAAAAGTGTAAAGGAAGCTCTTTATCTCTTTCACAATGACGATTCCTATCTTTATTCGGTTAATCTCTTTGAGGATATTGACTCAAACAACATCACTGAAATTCTCGTAAGTAGTCAGTCTGGCAAAATAACTCTCCTCAATGGAAGTAATTTGAATCCGATTTGGTACACAAACAAAACAACAATTGTTGAAAGACCCATTGTTCAAAGGTTTGAGGATCTTGATCAGGATAATATGTCCGAAATTTTGTCTTATGGTTATATAGGCGAGCCTGAGGTCGAAAATACGATAATACGCTGCCTAGCTGGGGTTAATGGCGTTGAGCTCTGGAGACTAAATGCGACTAAAGTTCTGAATACCACCGAAATTGATCCAGCGATCCCTTATAGGGATGTTAATGGAGATGGAATAACGGATATTCTTCTTGTAAGCAAGCAAAGTACGAGTGTGGACTCTATTTATATCCTATCGGGAAATTGTAGCGGTGATATAAACAAATCACAAATCTTAGATGAAGGATTTGCCCCTGAAAATTCATCTCACTTTCGCATTTCCTCGGTTGCGATATATCCTGAGCAAGCATACTATCCGTACATTACCCCCTTGATCGTTGGAACCAAATTTGGCGTTTATGGATTTGATCTTGCCTTAGACCCTCAACCTCTCTGGCAGTATGAATGTGAAGATTCAGTTCAAGTAATTGAGCTGATTGAAGATATAACTGGTGATTCAACTCCTGAAATTATATTTGGGGGATTTGATAAGAAAATTACGTGCATTAGTGGAGAATATAATACTACACCTACGCGTCTTTGGGAAAGAGCTTCACCTGTCAATGAAAGCCAATTAGGTAGAATAGAAGACATCCAATCCATAAAGGATGTAAATCAAGACGGAATAGACGACTTATTAGTTGGAACCACCGGAGATGAAACTTCTCAATCTAGTTTTTGTCTTAGTGTGGGTGATAATGGAAGTATACTCTGGTCCTTTGTTACTCAAGCAGATGTCCAGCATGTCCAAGGTATAATAGACGTTAATAGTGATTTAGTATCCAATGCATTAATTGGGACTAGGAAAGGCAAACTTTTTTGCATAGAGGGGGATGCGAATGAGACAGCCATCCAAACCAAGTATTTATGGCTCTTTGAGAGAGCAGAACACAGAATTATAGCGCTCTTATTAACCTCCGATCTCACGAATGACCAAATTCCTGAAGTTCTTGTAGGGTTCAGCAATGGCTTTGTTTTTGCTATTGATCCTACTACTAAATTTTTTGGCTATTACAATGACACTAATTCACCATTCCTTGAAATAGATCTGTTTGAATGTGTTCCAGGGTACAAATGGAATAACACCTTACATGTGGGTTATAATAATAGCACATTTACTTTCAATGGAACAGTAATGGATAAAAACAATATTACCTTAATAGAAGTTTTTCTCTTTCAAGATGGGCTCGTTTATGGGTTAACTAGCATCTATGTTAATAAAAATGGTGCTAATAATTTTTCAGGTTCTTTAATTCCTAATGTAACCCTTCAAGGTGGATTTTATAATTTTACAATTAAAGTTCATGACATCTATAGAAATGTAAGAGCTAAAACGATCATTGTTGGGATAGAGACCCTCTCAGCTTCGATTATTAACCCTCCATTTCAAAAAGACCAGGATATTTCCGTTGGTAATATTGAAGTAAATTCTACTATCCGAGGATTTCTCACGAAAAAGGAATTAAATGTTTATTCTTACGAGTTAGTGAACAATGAGACGGGTTATACTGGATTGCATGGAAATCTCACCCTTGAAGGTAATTCTACTCTCTGGACTGCTAAATCAAAGCAAAAAAACGTGACAGATGGTCTATATTTCATCCGGTACAGATTTGCAAACAAAAGTACTCCTCTCTCTATAATAATAACCTCAGATACATTCTCTATTATACTTTCTGATCCACTACCTATCTTCCTTATAGCCGCTATAATGATAGTATTAACCACCCTCATCGGTGTTTTTGCGGGTATTCCTGCTTATAGGTATAGAAAAAGAATCCTAAAAACCCAAGCACCCGATCAACATCAAATGACCGAATTTTTAGATGATATTAACGGAGCTCTCAAGGAAGGAAAGGGTGTTAATCCCTGGTCATGGTTAAAGAAAAAAATACGCTGGTTCCGAAAAAAAGACAAATAGAGCGTGATTAACAGGTTTAAATTCTTTAATTCCTTTTAGTTGTTAGAAAGATATTTTTTCTCTTCTAGACTAATAAATAGAAATCAATAAACTCATAATCATTATTCTGACATTAGTAACATCTTCTATGAATAGAAGCTGCGTTCTTATCTTATATTGGCAAAAAAATGCTTGGAAAATCAAATTTGATACTTGATCAAGTTTGAAGCCCGATCAAGAAACCCAAAAATACCCTGAGTAAGAGGGAAGCAAACATGACCGCTGAAGAAGAGAAATCAGAGGAAGAATATCGCGGCCTTGCAAATGCCCGTTGTGAGCGTTTTCTACGCCAAGCAGAGGGTGTTCGAATAAGTGAAGATGCCATAATAACTTTAAACCGCCTTATTTCACAAATAGGTTTAGAAATTGCAGAGAAAGCTAATGAACTCGCCATAGCAGATAAAAGGAAAACTGTAAAGGAACGAGATATTTTTACCGCCACAACCCTTTTAGATTACCCTCTTCCTGTTGAAAAAGAAATGATAGACGTGAGTGAAGAGGACGAAGAGGATTTCTCTTTTGATGAAGATGAAGAAATCTCAGAAGAATTTCTTTCTCTTGAAGAAGAAGAGTAATCGCATTCCTTAAGGCACAGAAAGGCACTAAATCTTTCTCGCGTTATTTACAAATATTCTAACTCGATTAGGATCTACGGGATTCTTGAGTGTTTTCTCCCTTTTCAGATCGGTTCCAACAACTACACCATCTACTATCTCGAGAATAGAGGAAATAGTTGATTTATTTGCTCCCGAACCACATAAAACGGGGTAATTTTTCGGAACAGCTGCCTTTACTTGCTTAAGATCTTCTAAATTCGTACTACTCCCTGTTGATGTCCCACTAACAATGATAGCGTCTGCTAATCCTCGTTCAACAAGTTCTTTAGCTTCATCACCAATTCCCATTGGAGTAAGGCGTTGGGCATGCTTTACATGAACATCAACTAGTAGATAAATATCTTCTGCGTCCAATGCTTTACGTATTCGTAAGGTTTCCCAAGATCGGCCAGTGATCATTCCCTGATCGGTCACATAGGCTCCCATATGCACATTTATTCGTATAAAAGATGCCTCTACGGCCTTCGCAATGGATAGAGCTGCATGAGCGTCATTACGGAGCACGTT
The DNA here is from genome assembly GCA_016840025.1 of Candidatus Hodarchaeota archaeon. The sequence continues at coordinate 14,701 of JAEOTF010000456.1, read as the reverse complement.
TATGCCGAGAGGGATACTTACTTCCTGCTTTATCTTTTCTGCTAGTACTGCCATACAGGCAATCGTTTCTGGTGGGACATTGGAAGGGAAGAATGGTGCATCTCCCATATTTTCAATCATTATTGCGTCCATTCCTCCCGCTTCAAGCGCTTTAGCATCTTGTATAGCCCACTCCTGGATATCTTGCATTGTACCGGAAAAACGTGGGCTTCCTGGAAGAGGAAGGAGGTGAACCATCCCGATAAGAATCTTATTCGTTTGAAATAGTTGAGAAAACATATAAACAACCTGAAACCTAAATTAAAAGTCATTATGATCTTGGTCACTTTTAATATGCAATACAAGAAGATATATCTACTAAATTAATGCGTTGCTGCATAGATGAAGAAACGACGGTCTCCCGAATGCTTTGAGCATGATGACGATACTCTTTATCCTGATCTTCATAAATCCCTACATGGTGACGCTATTTCATGGATGATATTCTGAATCGATATCACACCGAAATCGAAGCGGAGCTTCAACGAATCCTTGCTGATCCTGAGTTTTACGATCCCATCATTACTCCAATCATCTCGGAATACATCTCACGAGGAGGAAAACGCCTTAGACCCAAGATGGTGATTATCACTGCAGAATTAACGGGTGGATTAGAAGCTGCTAAGAGGAGCATACCAACTGCAATAGTTATCGAAATACTTCATTCCGCAAGTCTTGTTCATGACGATATTTGCGATGAGTCCTCTCTTCGTAGAGGAAAACCTACTATGCATACTATGTATGGCATTCCGATGGCTCTCGTCATCGGAGATTTCATGCTTGGGGTTCTTTATAGTGTTATTGCCAGAAATTTTGAGTGTACAAAATTAGATCATGAGGTAGCCGTCAATATTTTGAAAACAATTAACCAATCCTTCATCGATATAACCCGTGGGCAAGCTCTAGAATTTCATTTGAGTGAAAATCCTCTGACAGCAACAGAGGATGGCGTTCTTCAAGTACTTGAACTTAAAACCGCCGCCTTAATTCGATCCAGCATTATTTGTGGCGCTATCGTTGGTAAATCATCTCCAGAACAGATCAAGGCTCTTGAACGTTTTTCTACCGCCGCTGGAATTGCTTTTCAGATTCAAGATGATGTTTTGAATATCGTTGGGAAAGAAGAAGAATATGGAAAAGAAATTGGTGGCGATATCCTAGAAGGAAAAGTAACCCTTCTATTGGCGACCGCTATCGCTCGGGCTGATCAAAATGACTTAATTGAGCTTCATCGAGTCTACGGTAAACCTCGAAAAGAACGTAATGCCCAAGATGTAAAAAACGTCATAGATATCTTTTACAGGACGAAGGCAACTGAAACTGCAACTGCTATGGCACAAAAATATTATGAAGAGTCAATACAAGCCCTTTCATCCTTTGAAGAATCTGGCGCGAAACAATTTCTCAAGAAAATGGGTGAATTCCTAGTAAAAAGAGTAAAATAACACAAGAGTTACCCAAATTCACGATCCTTATTCAAAACTTGTCTGTGATGAAAGCATTTAACAAAATACCATTCTTCCGTCAAATTAGAGTAGACAATTTTTAGAAATAAATGAGGCTTTTAAGTAGAAACTGAAATTAACTATTTTGTATAGCTTTTTTCCCTGTGTCATTAAAGCAACAATTCAAAGAATTTCGCGAATTTCCAGCCGAAGACTTCCGTATTTTAGCTATTTGCGAACAATTGATGATTACACATCAATATGCTCCGTTGGAAAGAATTGTGCCCAAAGCTGTACTTTCTTCCAAATATACTCGCAAACGAATTCGTTGTCTGAACGAGAAGAAACTACTCAAACGCTGGACGGGCCCCTATGAAGGCTATGCCCTAACCTTTCGTGGATTTGATGTATTAGCGTTAAAGGCTTTAGTTGAATCTGATGTGATAGATTCAATAGGTGACCCTCTCGGAGTTGGTAAAGAGGCAGATGTACTCGCCTGTACAACCCCTTCTAATGAGATTGTTGCTTTAAAATTGCATCGGTTAGGGAAAGAGTTTCGAAAAACTCGTCGTTTGAGACCCTATATTGCTAAAAGGCGTCACATCTCCTCTTTATATGAGTCACGATTAGCTGCAGAACGAGAATACCAAGCACTTACACGACTTTCGGATTTGATTCGGGTACCACAGCCTATCGCTCAAAATCGTCATGCACTTGTCATGGAACTAATTGAAGGAGATGAATTACAACTAATTCGCATTTTAGAAGAAAATATACTTGAAAAAATCGCTACTCAACTAATCCTATTTATTAAAACTGCTTTCCTGAAAGCACAGGTGATTCATGGAGATTTAAGTGAATATAATTGTCTTATTACTCCTGATTTTGAACTTGTGTTGATTGACTGGCCACAGTGGGTTGAAGCCACTCACCCAAATGCAAAAGAGCTTCTTTCTAGAGATCTGGAGAACATCATCTCATTTTTCAAACGACGATTCAATATCTCACTACCCGATATAGACTCACTTATTACCGATATCCAGGAGTCTGGAGAGACAGATCTATCTTAATTTGTCTTGTCATTCAACATATATTTGCAGAGACATCATTTTTTAAAAATAATCTCAAGAATTAGCTCAGGATCATTTCATTATAGACAAAACTAGGCTTTTAAAAGGCTCTAATTCTCAAACAAAGTTCTTATTCGCAAATGAGGATGGTCTTTTCTTAACAGAATAACCTTAGAATTTTTCGGTTAACTTTAAGATAGTGGTTTTACTCCAACTGATCAAATTAACTATCAGTGAATGCAAACGAATGTGAGTTTGACTGGTTTTGAAGACATCAGCGACTGTTATGGGCGTGGATATCCTTCCCATGTCTTCCCCACGGGCGAAAAAGCCTACAACACATTTTGCGATGGTGATGTTAAACGAAGAAGGGGAAAAAATAATAACGAAACCAGAAGTATCCTTTCGGGAGCTGTTAACCACAATACATAAAGAAAAGATGCGTTACTTAGCGATAGATAATCTCTTTGAGATAGTAAAAGATGCAAAAGGGGTAGTGCGATTTTTTGAAAGGTTACCCGATTCACTTACAGTAGTTCAAACAACAGGTGCTCCAATCATAGGTTATGAAAAAGTCAAGAAGATTGCTAAACGTCATGGTTTAACTTTAGGAAAAGGGAAGCCTACTCCTCTCGAAACCGCTGAAATCGTAGCACGTCTCTGTCAATTAGGAGTGGGTTATGTCGCTGTCCCTTTTGAAGAAGAAATAAAATGTGTTGTCTCTAGAACACGGGTACCTGGTCATGGTGGCTGGAGTCAAGCGCGATACAGGCGTAATATGCAGATTGCTGTCTCTAGACTTACAGATGCCTTTGCGTCGGAGCTTCTTGAACGTAAATTTATGTTTTCAAAATACCGTTATCCCCGACGAACTGTTTTTTTCATTGAGACTGAAAGTTCAGCTTCACGAATTGCTGAAATTAGACGTATCTCTCAAAAACTCAAGAGTGATTTAGCTCAAATTCGTATTCAGAGAGTTCCAAAACCCCGGTTAGAATTTGTTCCTCTCTCATCTGCTGCTCCCTCTGGCTATCGGTCAATACGGAATGTAATTATCGGTATTGATCCTGGAACAACAACGGGCATAGCAATCCTAACCCTTAATGGGCGTTTGCTTAAAGCTTATTCTAAACGTGAATTAAGTGAGTCAGAAATTATTCGCAATCTTACACAAATAGGAAAAGCGGTTATTGTTTCTGCGGATGTATCTCCTGCCCCTCGATTAGTCGAAAAAATAGCGACAACCACAGGATCAATCGTTTTTACACCGAAAAATGCACAAACTTCTGCAATAGAAAAAGTAGCATTGATAAATGAGTACTTTGATGACGGACAAATTAAATCTTTTGATACACATGCACGTGACGCTTTATTTGCGAGTTTATCTGCATATATCTATTATAAACCCTTTTTGGAAGAAATTCGTGATTATGTCATAGAAAAAGAACCTACTGCTATTTCTTATCTCGAGGAGATTCGAGGTATTATTCTCAAAGAGCAAAAAAATGAGCTACAGGATCTTGTTCTGAAAGAACAAATACTAGATGAGATAATAGAGAGTATCCTTGCGAAATATCAACGAAAAGAGGAAGTAGAAACACCTTCTGATATATCTGAACTGAATGATCAGATCACTCATTTAAAAATGTTGTATACCGAGGCTCGCTTAGAGAATGAATATGAACAAAGGGAAATTGAAAAACTGATAGAAGAGAAAGTAGGGCTTAAAAAGCAGCATTCACAGCTTTTTGAGAAATTTAATGCTTTAAAACGGAAAAAAGCTCGAAGAATAGACAGTGATAAACGTGTAAGGGAGAAAGAAGCCGAAATCGCCCGGTTAAGAAGCGAGGTCACTCGATTAAAAGATGAAATGACCCAGCTTACATTTGATTTGACTAAGGCTAAGCTTATACGTACAGTATGGGCCTCAGGAAGAATGGTTCCCCTTAAAACTGTTGTAGAATTTACAGAAACCGATATAAGACGTACAATGTCCATTTTAGGCGTCAACAAGGGTGAAGTTGTCCTAATTTTGTCTCCTAGCGGTGGTGGGTCAAAAACTGCTCAGTTATTGATTGATCAAGATATAAGGGCAGTTTTTATTCCTAGTAATGGTCCTGAATTATCTCACTTGGCTCTCAAAGCTTTTACAGAAGCTCATATTCCTGTTATTGCACTTCCTGTGGAAAAACTCGGTTCAGAGATCTCGGATGAGATTTCAATTCAAGAGCTAGATGGTCTTTTTGTTACTGAGAAAGATGAGTTGGAAGCCTTAATCCGAGAAAACGAGGCTTTAATAATAAAAGAGGAAAAAACAAAGAAAGAGACTAAGAAGAAAAAAGAAATTAGGAAGAAAATCGAGAAAAAACCTGAACTGGATTTAGAAAGTCTGTTAGATGAACATAGAGAAGAATGGAAAAAACTATTTATAGCCACTCATTCGGATGAGAATAATGGGGGCTAAGAATTGGCTACTCCCGATGAATTAAAAATTCCTTATAATCGCTTTTCTGTGGTGTTAGCAAATATAGGAGATCAGGTAAGTGTTCCCGAAGATCAGACGCCAATTTATTTTAATTTACACTTATCTGGGGCTCGCTCTTCAAAAACTATGGAAGTTGTAAAGCTAGGTAGGGATTTTATTGAAGATTTCTTGAATACTCTTTTAGAAATTGCGAAAGAACAAGATTATGAAGAATTATCTCCTTCATCTCTTCCTGAATCTATTATTATCGATCTCGCGAGAAAGAAGAAAACACGTTGGAGAAAAGAGGAACGCTTGTCTCTAGTTCGTATCAAGATTAACTCAACATTTTGGGGAAATGAGCTGAACCTTGAACTATCCATTTCAGCTGAAGAGAAAGCAATGCTTGAAGAGTTAGAATCAATATTCTCAACCCGCTTTGATATCTCAAAATACACTAGTGACTTTTATAGCCTTACTTTTATTCCTAGCTCTGTAACCGCTCCTTATACACATACATCTGTGAGTCATGTAAGTTTTCAAGCAATCGAGACTCGATATAGCAGAATTGGCGATAAAATCCGCTTTTCTACTACAACTGAAGAAGAGAAGAAGAAAAAAAAGAGGCACAATGGTTTTTACTCTTTTGAAAGATGAAATTATAAAAACCAACTAAGTTTTTCTTTGTTGAGGACTAACTATGGATCTTCCTTTGAGGAAACTAGAAAAACACTGCGGCAGATCAGTTACGGTACGTTTAAAGAATAATAGAGAAATTCAGGGTCGTTTAACAGTTACAGATGCCTTTATTAATCTTGTCCTCGAAGATTCTGTGCTGGTAGGGGATCCCGAGACGCAATTAGGTGATATATTTCTACGAGGAAATAATGTGTTATTTGTTCGTATAGATCCAAAAAATTGAGGAACTTGATTAGTGTAAAATCTCCTCTTTACTTAATTAAATCCAACGTGTTAGTTTTGTCTCTTTCTTAATTTTTTTAGCTAATCCGACGGGCGGTATCCGGTGATATACCTGTTTTTGTGAATTCGAGTGGTAATGTCATTCGAGGGGGAACCGCTGCTCCTCGCATTTTTCTAATCCCCATAATTCGTCGATATTCGTCTCCTCGTAGGTCTGTCCAGAAATCAAAGACACAATCACAAAAATGAACCATCCCTATTTCTATCTCACGGCTATGCATACCGCGAACCATGGTGACAAAGTGAAGTCCGTTAGTATCTTTGATAGCCAAAGCATAATCATTTAAGAAACCAAACACCTCTCGCGAATCAGCTTCTAAGAAAAGACTGGAAATCGAGTTGAGAACGGTATCTAATATACGGGTTTCCTCTTTATCTTTTTTAATTCTGTTTACAAATGTATGACTAAGCTGATTGGCTAGATTTCTCTCCCACGAAATTTCCAATGCCCTACTTGTAGTGGGACTGATGTCTACGAAGTCCCAAGCGTTTTCTATTTCCCACCCGTAGATTTGTGCATCGAAGATTACTTCCTCTTTGGGTCGATCTAGGCTTGCATACAAAATCTTACCACCTGCGCGTGTTCGCATGGTTAGAATTTGATGCATGAAGACCATAAATCCAGAACCAGGTTCACCAAGAAGTAAAATTACCGAATTGCTTGGGATACCTCTAATTTGTTCATCTAGTGTTATGATGCCTGTTTTTATAAGTTTTCTGCCACCTATCGTTTGTTCTTCAGTGCCATACCTCGTATACACTTCTTATACACCTGCTGTCTAACATGAAATAAAAAGAGAAAAAAAATCTTCGTAGATAAATTATAGTAATAAATTACATAAAATGTTAAATTTTTCATAACATAAATTATTCCTAATGAAGGAGACGCTAAATATGGATTCCAAAAAAGTGATAGAGGAGTCGACCATTGAGCTACTTCGCCAGGCTGCCTGTGAGTTGCCTAACGATGTGGCTGAAGCATTAAAAAATGGCTTTAATAATGAAGAAGAAGGAAGTGTAGCAAAAGCACAATTAGGCGCTATAATCGATAATTTTACTAAAGCAGCAGGTGTCCGCCTTCCAATGTGCCAAGATACAGGAATTCATATCTTCTATGTTGAACTTGGAGAAGATGTAACTTGGATTAAAGGGTTGGAAATTAAAGAAGCACTTATTTCTGCTTCACAAAAAGCTACCAAATCTGTACCTATGCGACCCAATGCAGTAAACCCGATTGTAGGAGGGAACTCCGGAGATAATACTGGACGTCATATTCCGTTCATCAATTGGGAAATCGTACCTGGCGACAAACTCAAGATTACTGCCTTTCCGAAAGGTGGAGGCAGTGAAAATATGTCTACCTTGGGAATGTTAAAACCAGGGCAGGGCTTAAAAGGGGTAAAACAATTTGTGATTGATACAATAATCAAAGCAGGGGGTCAACCGTGCCCGCCCACTATTGTAGGTGTAGGTATTGGAGGAGGAGCAGATATTGCGCTTAAAATTGCTAAAAACCAACTACAAAGAACTATAGGTGAACGTCATCCCGAACCAGAAATAGCTCAAATGGAAAAAGAACTTTTAGAAGCTATTAATATGACAGGTATAGGGCCACAGGGTCTCGGCGGCGTTACAACGTCCTTAGAGGTCTTTGTTGATTATGCTATGCGTCATCCCGCCTCATTACCCGTGGGGGTATCGGTGCAGTGCTGGGCAGGACGAAGTAGTGTAGCAATTATCGATGCAGATGGGAATGTAGAATTTCTTCGTAAAAAGTAAGGAGGATAAAAAATGGCAGATGTTTATTTAACAACCCCTATCACCGAGGAGCAAGTTCGTACCCTTAAACTCGGCGACTCACTTTACATTACAGGCACAATTTTCTTGATGCGCGATGAAGCCCATGAACGGGCTCTAGAATGGGCAAAAGAAGGTAAAAAATTACCTCAAGACATTGAAGGGCTCGCGCTCTACCATTGCGGACCAATTGTTCAAAAGAAAGAAGATGAATGGACTGTGGTCTCCGCGGGTCCTACGACTTCGACACGAATGGAGCTATTTGAAGATCATTTCATTGAAGCCTATAAGATAAAGGCAGTAATTGGTAAGGGTGGAATGGGTGATCGCACCATTAAGGCAATGAAAGAGTATGGTGCTATTTTTGGCGCTTTTACCGGTGGTGCTGGCGTTCTTGCTGCAAAGGCTATTAAAAAGGTGTCTGGAGCCCATTGGTTAGACCTTGGCACCCCTGAGGCGTTTTGGGTCTTTGAAGTAGAGAAATTCGGGCCTTTAACAATTGCAATTGATGCTCATGGCAATAGCCTCTATAAAGATGTAGCTGAAAAGGTGAAAGTGGGTAAAGAGAAAGCATATACTCATATAGGGCTTGAATAAAGCATAGTAAGGACAGAAATTTGACTTGTATACTTGTAATAGGGCCATTTTGTACTTCTAGGGCCCTAAGGATTTTTCTTTGATTAATAATTGAGAACATAAGCCTGAAAGATATTTAGATTATTAGCGGTTCACCCTTCTTTGATTCTGGTGAGATGAAATACCGGTGCATCCGTATATTTTGTTGATGATCGGGTCGGCGACGCTCTCGGGGATCGCACTGGCGATCCAACGGCTAAGGCTGACGGGCCAAGAGGAGCTGACGCTCACGAAACTACGGGAGACGCGCGGGGAAGTACTGATCCCCCTCCTTACCGATCCCTGGTGGCAGTTGTCCATTTTAATCGCCATGGGGGCCTGGCTTCTTAATGTCCAAGCCCTTAAGGATGCCGATCTTAGTCTTGTGAAACCATTGGTGAATCTTAACGTTATTGTTGTTATAATTATCACTTATCTTGCCACACGTGAACGTTTGACCCCTTTGGAAGGTGGGGGTGTAATTATTACACTTATTGGAGCTGTCATTCTGGGGATGCAACCTGTATCTAAGCCTGAAGACTTCGATACAAATTTATTGATATTTTTTGCTTTACTAACTGGTTTATTTTACTCGGGATTTGTTGTACTTTCAATTCCGATAGAAAAAAAGCATGTTTCTTTAGCTATTGCAACAGGGTTAATGTATGGACTAATCGCGGCTCTCACTAATGCAGTAGTGATGATTGAACAACCTAGTATCACAGAACCCCTAACTTTTCTAGATCTCCTCTTATCCCCTGGTTTTTGGCTAGTTGCGTTTTTAACTATTCTTGCGTTTTTCGCAATGCAAGCTGCCCTCGCTTTAGGTAAAGGCGGTATTGTAACCGCAATATCAGATGGCTTATCTATTTCTGTTGCAACCCTGTCAGCAGTTATTGTTTTTACAGAGTCTGTTGATCTTATTCGGCTGGTTGGAATTATCTTAGTTACAGGTGGTGCAATATTCCTCCATCAGGTTTCGGAACATGAGCTACCCCCTCAAGTTTCATTAGATAATCAAGCTTAATGAAAAATCCAACGCAGGAGCAGAATGGGTCAATATTCCAAGACTGATCACATCCACTCCAGCAGCGGCATAATCCACGATATTTTCTGGTGTTATTCCACCACTCGCTTCCAAAATTGGTTGAGTTATATCGAGTGCGCGAATTTCTAAGACAACTTCAGCTATTATTTTTGGGGTGAAATTATCGAGTAAAATAATATCGACCCCTGCCTGAGCTGCTTCAAGAGCTTGTTCCTTTGTTTCAACCTCTATTTCAAGCTTAGTAACAAAGCTAGCTGTTTTTTTAGCTTTTTCTATCGCTTCCCCAATATTACTAAATAATTTAAGATGGTTGTTTTTAATTAATATGCTATTGTCAAGCGTAAAACGGTGAGGATCACCTTTTCCCTGTCGAATAGCATATTTCTCAAATATACGAAATCCAGGTGTTGTTTTACGTGTTCCTGCGATTTTTGTCTTATAACCTGCCTTTCTCACCCTTTGAACACATTTATAGGTTAAAGATGCGATCCCTGATAAACGCATTATGATATTGAGTGCTGTTCGTTCTCCAATAAGAATTTGTGAAGCTTTACCTTGAACTTTAAGAATTTCATCCCTTAATTTCACTTCTGTTCCGTCTGGAATTGTTTCAATAATCTCCAATCCTAACATCTGGAATAGTTGCGCAGCAAAAGGTATCCCTGCCACAATCCCAGGACTTTTTGCTCTAATTATCCCTATTCCTGATTTATCTGGAACAATAGCGCTTGTAACGTCCCAAAAACGATTATCTTCTTCTAAAAATGCCCGAAGTAATGTTTCTACATATGGTGAATTCAATCCTGTCATTTTGATAACTCCAGCATTCGTTTTATGGCCCTTCTTGCTCCTTTTGCTATATCCTCTGGAACTTTAACTATATTAGTCTCATTTTTCAATGCTGAGTATAGATTGTAAATCGTATTCTTCTTCATTTGAATACAGACTGCATCATTTCGCAATGGATAGAACTTTTTATCCGGCAGTTCACTACGAAGCTGATCAATGAGACCAATTTCCGTGCCAATAACAAATTCCTTTTCTTCTGAAGCTTTGGTAAATCTCACCATTCCTCCTGTTGATAGTATTTGATCAGCCAAATCTTGAATTGAAGGGTCTACTTCCGGATGAACAAGCATTGTTGCATTGGGATATCTCTTTCTTGCTGCTTTCACGTCTTTAACAACAAATTTTCGATGAACATAACAATGTCCCTTTTCTGGGAGCGCTATTATTCGTTTATTGGGCACTTTCTTTTGTACAAATGCAGCTAAGTTCCGGTCGGGGCCGAACAGAATAATTTCTTCGTCAAGTTTTGCGATTATTCTCTCGGCATTACTTGAAGTCACACAGATGTCCGCTTCGGCTTTGGCTTCAGCTAACGTATTTACATAAACGACCACTGCCGCTCCAGGATATTGCTTCCTAGCTTCCTTGATTTCGGTGGAAGAAAGAAACATGGCGAGGGGACATGTAGCACGGAAGGTAGGAACAATAACTTTCTTTTCTGGGTTTAAAATGCTTGCAGTTTCTGCCATGAAGTTAACACCCGCAAACAAAATTATCTCACAATCGAGATCCACTGCTGCTTGAGCGAGTTGGAGTGAATCTCCCCTGATATCTGCCAAAGCTTGGATTTCAGGCGGTTGGTAATAATGGGCAAGAAGTTTGCATTTCTTAACCATTTTCAGTTCCTTAATTTCTGTGATTATGTCACTACTCATACTATATCACTTAACTAGATGAATTGTAGGACTGTGTGAGTTATCTGTTCTTTCTTAGGATAATTTCTAATTGTTGGGGTTGAATTTATTTGAGTACATGTTTTATTCTCACATGTCATTTTCGGATAAAGAAAGAAATAGCAGGTCACTTAAATGGCTGGTATTTGGGAAGAAGATGAGGAAATAGAACATCCGCAGGAAAAAGGACTTCGTCCTTCATATTTTGAAAGATTAGTCTCTCTTTTCATTAAGCGTATTGTTTTTGGTGGCTTTCGAGTTCTTTTTCATCCATCTAATGCTTTTTTTGCAGCTGTAATGCTTTTAATAGTTGGTAGTGTAACGGGAATCGTATTGATTAAAGATAATTTTTCTAACAACGATAACCTGCTAAAATATTGTTTCGTTTTTGAATCTCTAGTTTCCGTTCTTTTCATACTTGTTGCAGGTCTCCGTTATCTTAGATTCCCCAATCGAATAACCATTACCGTTTTTATTATTGGCTGTTTAGGATTTGGTCCTATCAGTGTATTCATGGTTGAGAGCCAATATTATGATGATATGTTTAAATCCGTTTTCTGGGGTTGGCAGATTATTTGCTTTTCGCTTTGGATCGGTGTCCTAGTATTTAACTTCTTTCTTTTCTTTCGTTCTTTATTAACAGGTCTTATGGGAAAATCGGTTTGGTTAGGTGCTTCAGAAGGAAGAATCCTCTTTCGTGAGTTCTTACTGGTACTTTTGCTTTTGAACGGATTTTTGACCGCCTTTCTTCCTATTAATGCTATTTTTCTCTCCAATCATGATTCTCTGTTCAATATTCAATTCGAATCATATCTCTTCATTCTTTTAGCGGTTAGTGGTTGGATAATTGCTGCTCTATGGTTCACAAAAGGTGGGCTTCCGGTATATGTCTTTGTGACGATCCATACCTTTTTCTTTTGTTTCTCAACCTATCATCTTTGGTTGGCTATTTCACCCCAAATTACAGGATTAATAGTCTCAATAGATGTTCTTTTTCTAGCTTTCATGCTACTTTATTCATCTCAGGCCACTACAAAACGTTTAGAAAATGTGGAAAGGCCAACTCAGATAAAAGATGAAACTAGTCCGTCCTTCACTTCATTTGGAGTAACTTACCAACTTTCAAACACTTCACTTTCCCTTCTTGCCCTTTTTGCAGGATTACTACTCGGATTCCATGCTTTTGCGATGAATAGAATATTGGATGAAGACCCCTCTATTTTTTCTTGGGAATATCATCGCATTGCTTATTATTGTACCATTCTACTGATTTTTTCTTTGCCAATAATATTCTATTTCTGGCCTTCTAAGCTTACGTCCATGAATTATCTGCTTACCGATCGAGAAGCTCTTTCTAAACTATATCAGATGATTAAAACAGACCCAATTATCCGAAACTGGCGAAAAGAACTGCTTACTACCATAAGAAGACGATTACTGGGCGATTCACAAGCTGATTTAGGAGCAATATCCCGAAAAGTGGGTAGTCGGTTATTTGGCTTCATAGGAGAAGCTTTGCGTCAACGGAATGATCGTGACAACAACGATGAGGATTATGACGAAGATAGGTGAGGATCCTTCAAAGGAGTTTGTTTTATGAATTCTTGAACTTCCATAAGAGTTGGTCTTTGTCCATTTACTCCAAAGTATCCCGCCACAGCAGCCCCTAAAACAGCCGCTTGTTGTGTTTTGAGTCCCCCTAGGATTCCTGTCGCGAATCCCCCTAGGAATGTATCTCCTAGCCCTGTAGAAAATTGGGGAGGAATGGCAAAGGTAGGAGTACTCCAAAAATTATCGATCCATCCGAAAACTCGATTAGCTGTATGAATAATAATTTGCGTGTTTGATAGTTGTTTTTGAAGAGGGGATTTTTCTTTTGCAAAGAGCCAATCAAAAGTAAGCGGTTCCTCGGTAATCACTTGATTAAGCGCAAGATATTCAAATTCATTTATAGAGAGAAAATCCACCATCTCCAGTATCTTTAAGAGTTCTGGAAGTTCATCCCTCTTCAAATATACATCAGCAGGATCAAAAAATATCAACTGATTAGGTTTCTTCTTCATACAGAGATCCTTAAGAAGCTCCGTTCCATGCGGTGCCATTCCCCAGTTACTAACTAAAATTGCATCTGCTTCTACTAAAGCAGTTTGCTGGTTTACATCAAGAGCTTGAAAGTTAAAAGAAGACAGGGCTGGTACAGTTGAAAACATAACGTTTTTTTTCTCTTTTTCGCCAATTTCAAAGCTCGTTGTGATATTTGAGGCTTTTACTTCCGTAATCATGCATTTAAGCTTACTAGGTGCAATATTTTCAGCTTGGGTTTTTACAAGGCTGTCAGCGGAGCCAATAAAGCGGCTTTCAACACCTAAATTGGCGGTTGTCAAAACAATATTGAAAGCATTTCCTCCCAGTATTAGTTGTTGTTTAGCTATGATGTTTCGCGCTTTCCCTTGAAGGACTGTCATTATTGATTCAAAAAATGTTTCATGATCACTATCGGTAAAAATAAGATGATCTAAGAAGATGTCCGGAAGGCCTACAACTTTCTTTCTTTCAATCTTCTCTCTTAATGACTCCCAATCTATTTTTTCTATCATAATTATTATCCCCAATACCTAACAAGAAAACTTTTTTGACTTACTCATTCTCTTGATTGTAATTACTCAAAATAAAAGGCGTCCAATTTGTCTCGTTTGGATGAATGGTTTGTTAAAAATCTAATACTTCCATCAAGATCGAAAGCTACTCGCTTCATCCGCGAAATTGGCGTTACAATTAATGGGAGACTGATAAAAAAACCTTCTTATAAGATTAAACCTCAAGATCATGTACAATTCGATGAAACTATTCTACAGAAGTTTCAAAAACCCGTTGGTCATCAAAAACTCGCACGGATAACCTCTAGCCCTTATTTTCCTTGTTTTGCATCAAATGACCGATGCCTGGACGTTGGTGCTAATGTAGGTGGTTTTTCTCTCTATTTACTCGAACAAAATGTGGCTTCTGTATTGGCAATAGAGATATCAAAGTGGTGTGAACCATATCTAAAGAAGATTCAAGATAAATGGTCTAATTTTTCCTATCGAATAGCAAATTTCTTTGAATTAAAGCAAAAAGATTTTCCTCACCCGTTTAATGTTATAACTGCGGATTTAACTTTAGATCCACAGTTTTTAATCCAAAAAATTGACTTATTTATCCAATTGTTACAATTAAATCATGACGTCCCCGCCCGCTTCCTAACTACTGTGAAAACTGGGAAAATAAAGAATTTAAAAGCTATTTTTTTTGAAATTGAACAGAAAATTTCCCAATCCTTTCCAGATGCATCATATTCGTGGTTGGAATCATTGCCCAATAAACAAGAGCAGATTCTTCTAATAGTTCTGCAATAATTCTGTCTCTCTGGTGTCAAATCCATCATACTTTCTATTTTTTTGGATATCTTCCCATTCTCTTCTCTTTTTACGGCTAACTATCAGCTATATATATTATGAAGT
>JAEOTF010000065.1 GCA_016840025.1 Candidatus Hodarchaeota archaeon | reverse complement strand
GATTAAAATTTAATCCCTCTAAACATACGCGGATAATTTTCATTTTGAAAATCAAGTAGCATGTTCTGTCATAAAACTTAAAATAAATTCCGTGTTGATTTATATGGAAAGGTTAAGGACGAGGAAAATTGGGATTAAAAGAGGTTGTTACGCAAAGAAATATTGCTACTTTATCTATATCGACTTTTTTTCTTATCGTTGTTGAATATTTTGTTACACCCTGGTGGCCTCTTTTTTTCTTAGAGCTCGGAGCCAATGAAATTATTATAGGTGCTGTAGCTACAATTCAAACGGCTTCTGGAATGTTATCTCAACTTCCAGGCGGACTTTTGGCTGACAGGTTTGGTAGAAAAAAAGTGTTGGTTTTTGCCACAAGTATTAGGATTGTTGGTGGTTTTTTTTTAATTTTTGCTAGAACATGGCAGCAATTTGTACCAGCCCTAATAATTCAAAATATATCGATAGGTTTAGCTATGAATGCCCTGTATGCCCTTGTAGGTGAGTCTGTTCCACCAGAAAGGCGGGGAACTGCCTTCGCAATCCCTGGTATGGCAGGTATGATTCCCGGTCTTTTTATGCCAATACTTACTGGATTACAGATAGATCGACTTGGGCTTTTTAGCGTCTTGAGAATTGGTTTCATCATTTACTGGTTTGTATCTGTTGGAGGGACTATCTTTAGAATTATTTTTATCAAAGAGACCTTGAAAACTGAAGAAGATGTGAAACCGATAAGTAGCATAAAAGATGTTGTGAAGTTTTTCAATTTAAAAAGAGATGTGGTGATCATGCTCATTGTGGCTTGTATCTCAAGCTTCTCTTTCAGACTAGCGAGCCCATTCATGGCAATATATGCTGTGGGAGTCATAGGGTTCACAAAGACCCAATGGGGAACATTACAATCAGCAATGAGGTTTTTTCAAGCTGTTCTTACTCTGCCCGGGGGAATGCTCGCAGACAGATTCAGCAGACGTTTACCTATATTAATATCAAGAATAATTTCGCCATTCAACCAGCTCAGCCTAGTTCTAATATCAAATTTCAGTCAAATTCTAATTGTTTATGTTTTAATAGGAATAAGTTCTGGTCTAGGGGGAGGAATAATGGGAGGGTCTGCATGGAATGCTTTACTATCTGATTTAGTTCCATCAAGAGACAGAGGTAAATTTCGAGGTCTCATGAATTCCATCTCAAGCTTAGTGAGTATGCCCGCTTCCATTATAGGAGGATACCTCTGGACAACTATCAATCCGGATGCTTTATTATACTCCGCCTTCCTCTTTGGAATTACATCAGCCCTCACTTTCTTGTTTGTGAAAGAACCAAAAGTGAAAGAACAATAAAATATGAACTTTTAATCCCATACACACAAATTATTTAAACAAAAAAGCCATTCATCTAAGAATTGAAGCGGGAATTATGAGTGAAAAAGATGAATGTTTTGGTCTCCCTAATTCTGGAGCGATCGCTGGCTTAGTCTTCGGTCTGCTTATTGTGCTCTTCGGTCTTTCGTGGCTTTTCGGATGGGAAATTAATTATATGGCTTACTTTGTGATAGTTTTTGGAGTGCTAATTCTAGTCGGTGCTTTATATAAAATGACTCGCAAGAATTAACACTGTTTTCCACGTTTTACGGGGTATATTTTGCATCTATGTCGATTCCCCCTGTTGTAGTTTCGAGAGTTACATCGAAATTGTATCCAGCAGGATAATTGGTTGATTGTAAAAGAGCCTCTGTACCAGAGAATCCAACCTGTCTATTAACATCTATTCCTCCTGTGGTGACACTAGACTCAATTTTAGCTCCAAGGTCATCTTTTATGTCAATAAGAAAATCAACGCCACCAGTTCCAACGTCAACATTTAAAGTGATGTTTCCCATTACCATCTCATGTTGCTTAAAACTCATTTCAATCCCGCCTGTAGTTGCTATTGAGTTAATCGCAACTTCTTTTTCAACCATCAAATTATCCCAAGAAAATTTGATACCTCCCGTTGTAGTTGTACACGAAATGTCGCCGGCTAAGATGACGTCTTCCACTAGATTAGCTTCAACGGCACCTGTTGTTGTTTCAAGATTTAAATGATTGATAATAGCTCCAGCTTGTGTGTTCAAGATTATACCTCCCGTACTTGTATGAATATTTAGACTAGTGTTCATGGAAAGGTCGATAAAAATATCGAAAGTTACATTTAACGAAGAATGTGGCGGCCAATTAGTTGTATCAACTTCCTGTTTGACCGTTACAGTTAAAACATTGCCCTCAGTTTGATTCTGCCAAACAGGCATATACTGGTCAAGAAAGTCAGATGATCCAAAGATTCCAACCCTTGCAGTTGCAGAAGCATTCAGAATAATCAATGGTGATTGCAATTCGTCCTTGAGATTTTGGAAAGTGATATTAATGCCTACTACTGTTGCGGTTAAGTTAAGATTTAACGTGTTTACGCCCGCTTTATAAGGAACCGACATTTTACGATTAATTGGTCCTACAATACGATTAGGAATGAAGGCTATTGCCGATAGGACGACTGCAACGACTATTATGGCGATCAAAATGATGGCAAGGATACTTATTGGTCTTATTCCCCTTTTTATCTCAGGCTTAATTTCTGGAGGACCAGCCGTAGCTCCACACTTTGGACAAAACTTTGCATCCTTATCTAATTCAGCTCCACACTTCGAACAATAAGACATTATTCAATCTACCTTCTGTTAAATAAATGATGATGGATATTAAAAGACTTGCCAGTAAACGCTTAATTCTGATTGACAGATCAAAATTTAATCCAAACCTATAAGTAAAAAAAGAGGATTGGATACGGTTTAGAATTCTATATTCCTTTTATTAATTCACTCATTTCTTCGCCTGTGAATCCTGTCAGCGTCTCTGTTCTGAGCAGTCCCTTACTGCCCCAACTCAGAAGAGCCTTAGTAATTGCCTCGGCATCGGGCGCTTCAAAGATTCCTACCATATCATAACGTCCCATTGTAAAAACAAGTCCTT
>JAEOTF010000455.1 GCA_016840025.1 Candidatus Hodarchaeota archaeon | reverse complement strand
GTAAAAACTTATAAATCTAAGGATATTATGGTAACAACTCCTCATATGTCGCGAAAGGATTTAATGGATCTTCTATCAAAATGTGAAACCCTGAGTGAATCCATGTGGCTCATTCCACGAAGTGGAGATTTTATTTCTCAAGGCGTAGAAATAGAAGTATTGGGCGATGTACTAACACTCTATATCAAAAAGAATCTAGCAAAGCCTTGGAACATCATCTTAAAAACGACGTTTGATAAACTTTTAGCATCCCTATTGGTGATTCTTTTTTTGCCTCTCTTTATTATTATTGCCATTGCTATAAGAATAGACTCCAAAGGAAACATCTTATTCATTCAAAAAAGATTCGGGCAAGGAAAAAAAATATTCAATGTATTCAAGTTTCGATCAATGCATGTTGATAGCAGTAAGAAGTTAACCGATTATCTCAACAAAAATCTAAAAGCCAGAGAAGAATGGGAAGTATACAAAAAGCTGAAAAATTGTGATCCGCGGGTAACAAGAGTTGGAAAAGTCATCAGAAGATTTAGCTTAGATGAATTGCCCCAGCTATTTAATGTGATCCAAGGAAAAATGAGCCTTATTGGGCCAAGACCTTATTTATCAGATGAATTGAAAGGAAAAGACTCCTTCACAGACAAAATTGCTAAGGTTAAGCCTGGTATTACAGGGCTATGGCAAATTAGCGGTCGATCAGAGATCCCATTTGACGAAAGGCTTGCTATCGATGAATACTACATTAGAAACTGGTCACTTTGGCTCGATTTGGTTATTTTATTAAGAACACTTAGAGTTTTATTTTCCAGCAAGGGTGCATACTAAAGAAAAATTTTTCTCATTTTGTGTCTGAAGACTTTTATAACTTCAATAATCGGAATCAAGTAAGAAAATTACACGCTTTCAAATCTTTATGAAAGAGGTAAGAATAAAGAAAGAATGAAACAAAATAGAAATCCCTTGCTGCCAAATGAAAAACACAATCTTTAAAAAAATATTTTATCAGATTCATACTCACCCTATGGTGAGAGATACATTATCAACGACAATTTGGAGCACGCTGGGCAAGGCAGTCGGATTTCTTATTCCTTTCTTTATTGCAGCTTGGTTTGGTGTTTCAGATGAAACAGATGCTTTTTTCTTCTCGTATGGAATTGTTCTCTTCCTTTCGAGTATATTTTGCCCAGTTGTTGAATCGATAGTTGTCCCATACATTGCTGAAGCAAGGAAAAATGAAGAAGATGTAGGTCGCTTTTTAGGAAAAATACTCGGAATCAGTGGAATTGGAATTCTAATCATATGTGGACTGCTTCTAATTATTATAAGACCTGTACTATCACTTATAACTCACTTTGACCAAAAATCATTGGATACTATCTATAAACTTCTGATTGAGATAGCCCCTCTACTCCTCCTGCTCACATGGACGAGTGTCCTCTCTGGAGCTATTAATGCATATAAAAAATTTGTTTTCCCCGCTATCTCTCCTGCCTTCAGAGCAATAGTGAATTTGATAATCATATTTGTTTTAAAAAATAAAATTGGCGTTCATGCGGTTGCGCTGGGATATGTATTTGGGGAATTAGTCCGAATGGGTATCCTCCTTAATATACTTAGCCGTATGAGACTTTTTTCACTCAAGATTTCATTTGCTCTTGATCCAAAAATCAGAGAATTTTTCAAAACCTCTTCCTTTCAGATATTCGGGATGGTAGCAGTGGGATTAAATCCCATTATTGATAAAATTATGGTATCTTGGTTGGAAGTAGGAAGTATATCTCTGCTTGAATATGCAGACAGGTTGTTCATTATTCCAGTCACATTCTTTTCTAGTGGATTCGTCGTTGTCATACTTACATATCTAAGCGATCAATACTATGAAACTCTAAATAAGGATATACTCAGGAAAGAGTTATTCCGTATCGCTAAAATAATGGGATTGCTCTCCTTTATTATTACGATAGTAACGATGTTAATCCATAAATTTATTACCTACATTGCATTTGGGCGCGGAGAATTCCCTTTAGAGAAACTAGGGGATGTTAGAATTTTGTTTTTGTTGCTCTTGATTGGATTGATGCCTTACACAATAAACCTTATAATTGTGCGAGGTCTGATTATTTTAAAAAATACAAAAAGTCTATTTAAAGCTTTAGTTCTAAAAAACATAATAAAAATTCTCCTCAATCTTGTACTTATTTTCCTCCTTGGGTTAAATGGAATTGTGTTATCAACTTCGATAACGGCGTTTCTAATTCTTATTTATTTGTATTACGAATTTAGAAAATCCAGTAATTCATCTATTTCTAAAAAAGGTCTATCCGCCCAAAAATAAACTATTTTATATGTTTTTAAAGACTCAAACAGGAGGCAAAAAAAACAAAATGGTCAGATTAAAATAAAATGTTTCTTAAGATTACCTAGTGCTTTTTCAATGAATGTACGGTTTTAAGAAACTCCAGCTGTGCAAATTAGGTTTATAAATTTTTAATAATCAACGTGCTACAGGAATATCTTATAGAGTTCCCCAGACGACTGATGAAGTATTTCTTATAGACCATATTCCTGTCAAAGGTCTAAAAACCATTATGTTTGTATTAAAATCAACTTAGTTCCGTGGTAAAGGAATATCTCCCGATCGGATTAAGCTCCATTTTCCAGAAGAAGGCCTGAAGATCACAATGTCTGTTTCTCCCTCCCAATTGTAATCAAAAGGCACAGGATAATTTGTACTAACTCCGAAGTATTTATCTATCCTAGCTCCATCACTCGAGAACTTTATTCTCCATCTTCCTGAGGAAGGTGTAATAAAGCTCATTGATAATCTGGCTTATCTATATAATTATAGTCAATCATTACTAGGGATAAAATTAGAGGCGCTTTTTTTTAAGACTAACAAATAGCAGAGAAGACATTATGGCTTTTCTACATTATTTCACTAATGGAATGTCTTGATTAGTCCCATAATAAATTCTAAATTGGCCATTTACTGCCCACATTCCTGTAGAAGGACGTAAAATTGCAACATCGGTCGTGCCATTTCCGTCATAGTCGCCGGGCACAGGTATATCTCCACTGTTGCCATAGTAAGTTATTAACTGGTCTTTAACAGCCCACTTTCCTGTTGATGGCCGAAAGATGGCGATATCCGTTGTTCCATTTCCATCATAATCGCCCTGTACAGGTATATCCCCTAGCTGTCCGTAATTGATATTGAACTGATCCTTAACAGCCCACATCCCTATAGAGGGTCTAAAAACAGCGATATCAGTTGTTCCGTCTCCATTATAATCTCCTGGAACTGGTATATCTCCCTCCAATCCATAGTAGATCTTAAACTGGTCTTTGACAGCCCACATCCCTGTAGAAGGTCTAAAAACAGCGATGTCAACTGAATTGTCGCCATTATAATCAGCGGGGACAGGAATATCTCCGCCTAGTCCATAATATTCTCTAAATAGACCGCGAACAGCCCACATTCCTGTCGAGGATCTGAAGATGGCGATATCAGAAATACCATTTCCATCATAATCACCATTCACAGGAATATCTCCATCTATCCCGTATCCAGTTCGAAGTATACTATACAAATACCAGAAGCCATTGGAGGGTCTGAAAAGGGATATATCAGAAGAACCGTCGCCGTCAAAATCATGACCTGCAAAAACATGAATGTGGTTTTTCGTCCTTGCTCGAATCGCAACATCTCTATTTTGCGCACTTCCCATCTCTATCCAAGTTCCATTTGCACCAGTCTGGCTTAAATAGGATTTTTGTATCTCGATTGGAGCATAACGATCACAAGGGACCGGCCAATAATATCCAGAGCATGTGAACTCCATGGCTACAACAAAATCATCTCCATTTGATACCCAAATTGGAGTTGTTAGCTCTACAGAATAGTAGCCAGCCTCTGTGCATGATCCTGATTGGCCATGTATTAAATTGGATACAGCACTCCCGTTAAAATCATCATAGATATAAATGGTGTATTGCATGTTGTTGTCAACAGCCCAGAAATCAACAGCATGGATACAATCGTCCTTCTGTGCCACAAACTTAACAAGTCCCCAAGCAGTCTCATTCGGGCTTCCAAATCCCCAGTTATCGTACCATCCAGCCTCATCATAATGATATAAAGTTCCTGTCATTTCCAAATAATCATAATGCTTATATGTTTCGTAATAGCACGAATCTTCTCCAATACTGGCTGAGCCGTAGGCAATGTAGAAATAGCCATTATCCCCCCATCCAGTTCCCCAGCTATTTTTACAAATCCAAGCGCCTGTTCCCCCTGCATGAGCCATATTATCATCCCAGCCCACTATCAACACAGCATGGTTAGGAGATTCACTTCCTGTGTGATAAAGAACATAGGATCCATCATAGGTGGAAAAGCCCGCAAATGAAGCATACATGGTTGTATAACACGGACCGTATTGGTACACCGCGTCTTTGATCGTTCCCTCATCATTCGCCAAAATCCTCCAGTCTGAGACCTGTTTTATCTTAGAGCAAGTATCTTTACAAACATCTGTATCATAAGCATGATAGGGGTCACAACTTTCTAAAACTGTCCCCGGCCTGGTGAAATAATTTGTTGCAATCCAAGCATTTCCTCCTCCGCATCCTCTGCTTAAATAATTGCATTCTTTTAAGTTTTCCTCTGATAAATCATATGTAATGCCTGAATTTATAAGAACTTTCGATTCCAATGCTCCCATCGAGGCAAATGCCCAACAGCTCCCACAAGTGGATTGATTTTTTGCAGGAGTAACTCCGTTATTACTACGCCAATCCCAAGCTGAAAGAGCTGATATGCTTAACGTTCTCACTTTTTGGATGTGACTCATATCCACAGGATGTGGAATCAATCCAAAATTATCTGAAGGCGGATTAAATAAAACTGGATTTAATGGACATCGCTGTAGACTGTTCTGCTGTAAGTGAGAATCTTTTACGACTAAGATAAAGACAATTGTCACAAATAGTGAAATAATGAGAATTTTCCTCTTCATAGTCTTCATGTCTCCTTTTTGAAAAGATCTTTTAAGTTCATAAATACTTGAATGACTAATCAATATAGTCTATTTTATTTATGGCATAAAAGCTAATTATGAGTCATCACCCCAGAAGATGATATTAGGGGTGATTTTAACAACCGGAGCAAGAGAAAAATTGGTATGATAAATATCACGATCATTCAGACATCCTGATTATATTGAATGGAGATACAACTGCAATCACAAAGATCGAATAAATACGTTTAAATCCTTATGGCGATTCAATGAAAAAAATATTTATATCAAACATGTGCAGCGACGATAATAAAGGCGATCTGAGTATCATCGAAAATACTATAAAGATTTTAAAAGATATATACCCCGAAAGTCAGATAATCATACAAAATGCAGACTATTCAGAAAGAGAGATAAAAAACTATAAATTAAACCGCTTCAGTCAGAAATTAGCAGATAGCTATTACGGCTCATTCTTTCCTAAAGTTTTTTCTACTAGAGGTGAGAGTAAAATAAAATCAGTTTCAAAGCTCATTTTTAATAGTCTTGTCTCCTTATGGATCATAGTCAACACCTGGTTATTCAAAAAACTCGGACGAGGCTTTTTGTTCCATATTCCAAGGAAACACAAGGATACATGGAGGGATCTTGTCGACTGCGATTTCATGGTAGTAAAGGGAGGAAGCTACATCTACAGCTTTGGAGGTATAAAACAACTTTTATTTGTATACAGGATGTTATACTCAACCATTCTTTCAATTATTCTTAGGAAAAGAGTCATTTTGCTCGGCCACTCCATTGGCCCTTCCCGGGGCGTATTAATGACATCCCTGATAAAACAAACTCTCAAAAAAGTAGATAAGATTATGTTGAGAGAGCAGATCTCACATGATTATGTTCTTGAAAAGCTAGGTTTACACGAAGATAAAATCGAATTAATTCCAGACTTAGCTTTTTTTAACAGTATATTGCAAAAATTCGATCGCGAAAGAACAATCGAAGATATTATAAAAAAAGAAAATATTTCCAGTATCTCGGACAGAGACACATTGATAGGAATAACTGTAAGAGATTGGTGGTTTCCGGGGAAAAAGAATCCCCAGCGTTTATTGAATAATTATATACAGGTTCTGATAGGTACCATTAACTACTTGAGAGAAGAATATAATTCAAAAATTCTCTTTATCCCTCATTGTCTTGAAGATCTCGAATTTGCAGAATTGCTCTATTCACGACTGGATAATCGAAAAAATATACATGTCTTGAGGGGGGACTATACTACCACCGAGTTGAAGAACTTATTAAGCATTCTAAAAATCCTGATTGGGACAAGGATCCATTCAACTATTTTTGCCTTAAGCGTAGGTACTCCTGTTATAGCGATCGCTTATGAAATTCATAAAGGTTTTGGTATATTGGCAATGGCCGGACAAAAGGATTTTGTGCTGGACATCTCAAGATTAAAAAATCACGACCTGTTGTCTAATATCGATCTTATTATGTCTCAACACAACAACCTTCAAGCTAGTATAAAAAAACGAGTTTCAGCTATCAAAAGCGAACTCGAAAACAAAGTCTCCTCCTACTTCACTCAAATCCTAAATTAAGATTTAAAATTAGGACTATGAATTTTTTATTTTCCTTTCAATAATTCACTAATCTGTTAGAGAAATTCACAAAGAAGCTAT
>JAEOTF010000533.1 GCA_016840025.1 Candidatus Hodarchaeota archaeon | reverse complement strand
TAGTAATTGCTCAATCTATAATATCTAAAAGTAATGGACGGATCAGAAATTTAAATAAGATCAATCCTAGTGAGAAAGCTATCAAAATTTGCAATTCTATTGCTCCAAAGGCTAAGAGTCTAGGATTACCGGAAAAAGATCCTAAATTGGTACAAGCAATATTAGATGAATCTGAGAAACTCATAATGAGTGAGCATGTGTTAATAACGGAGACTAAACATGGATTTATCTGTGCTGACGCTGGAATAGATAAATCTAATATTGGTGATAAGGGATTTGTTACCCTATTACCCGAAAATCCAGATAGAGATGCTGAAAAAATTAGAATTACACTAAAAAAAATTACTAATAAAAAAATCGCAGTAATAATTTCAGATTCATTCGGAAGAGCTTTTAGAGTGGGTGCCATAGGAACTGCTATAGGTGTTTCAGGGATAAGTCCGACTATAGATATGAGAGGTAAAAAAGATTTGTATGGATATGAACTCCAAACAACTATTATTGGTCAGGTTGATAGTCTTGCTGCTGCAGCACAGTTAGTTATGGGAGAATCTGATGAGGGCGTACCGGTAGTAATAATAAGAGGGTATAATTTTGAACTTCAGGAGAAGTCTACAATTAATACAATTTTACGAGATAGAGAAATTGATTTATTTAGAAAGCAAAGTTATGAAAATTTTGCAGAAGTACTTAAAAAAAGAAGGAGTTACAAATTAGATTTTGATTCTAAAGATGTTGATAAGAAAGTAATTGAAGAATGCATTGAACTTGCGTGTTGGGCTCCAAGTGCCCATAATGGACAATTTTGGAGGTATGTTATTTTAGGAAAGGGAGTATTACGTGAGAAGTTAATAGATAAAATGAATGATAAATTAAGATATGATTTGCTAAAAGATGGAAATAGTGAAAAATTCATTAAGATCAAAATAGAAAAAACAAGAAATCAATTTTTAAAGGCACCCTTTCTGATATTATTATGCTTAGATGATAAAGATCTGGAAAAATATAAAGATATTGAGAGAACACAAAACGAGTTTATTTTAGGAATACAGAGTATTAGCAGTTCAGCAACTTATCTACTCCTTGCTTTAGAAATGAAAGAATTAGCAGCATGTTGGTATTGTGCTCCAATTTTTGCAAAAAAGGTTATAAAAGAAGTATTGGGGCTCCCTGCATCTTTAATTCCAATGGTATTTTTTACAGTAGGATATCCACTTAAAACTGTTAAAGCTCCAAGTCGTAAAACCTTGAAAGAAATAATTTATGAACCAAATGTTTATGCATAAAATCATGAATAAAAATCATTATGTTGTATTAGCTGGAGGTGTTGGGGCTGCAAAATTCATTAGAGGATTAATACAAGTGGTTAAACCTGAATTACTTAAGATTGTTGTAAATACTGGTGATGATATTGAATTATTTGGTCTTAATATTTGTCCGGATTTGGATATTATAACTTATACATTAGCAGAATTAGTGGATGCTGATAAAGGATGGGGTTTTAAAAATGAAACTTTTAATTGTTTACATAATTTAAAGAAATTCTATGATATAGGATGGTTTAACCTTGGTGATAAAGATCTTGCTACTCATCTACTTAGGACATCTCTTCTCAGAGAGGGAGCGGTTTTATCAGAAATCACAGCTAGAATTTCTAAAGCTTTAGGTCTAGAAGTTAGAATAATACCGATGACTGATAATAAAGTTGAGACAAGAATAGGGACAGAGGTTGGAGTCATGCATTTCCAAGAATATCTAATTAAGAGACATGGAAAAGGCAATGTCATACAGATACAGATTGCAGGTTCAGAAAAAGCTAGACCAGCCCCTGGAGTGATAGATTCGATTCTTGCTTCCGATGGCATTATCATTTGTCCAAGTAATCCTCTTGTAAGTATAGGTCCTATCTTATCATTGAAGCGCATAAGAGAATCGCTAAGAAAGAGTAAAGCTAAGAAAATTGCTGTTACACCATTGATTGGGGGAAAACCTCTGAAAGGTCCATTGGACCGTATGATGAGAGGACTCCAATTTCAGGTATCAGCCTACTCTATAGCTTGTTTATACAAGGACTTTCTCGACGTTTTTGTTCTGGATAATGTTGATAGATATGAAACTGGGAATATTGAGAAGCTTGGGATTAATGTTGTTTCAGCTAATACTATTATGAAAAGACTTGAGGATAAGATCCACCTTGCTAGGACAGTTGTGAAGGAAATATATAAATAGAATACCCTTGATGAATCCAATTATATTAATGGCAGTTTTTCAAGTGAATTTACAATCAAAACTTCATGGTTAGAAATAATTTCCTCATTAAGATAGGGTTAATATCCTGCATAGGTCAAATTGTGTGGAGACCAGAAGACCTTTTGAGCATATTTGTATTGACTTTGCCAGCGCTAAACACGCTTCCTGTCATGGTATTGGAAATGGTCATGCTGGCTGGTGCAAAGATTTCTGGATCAACTCTATTGAAATCATGATCTGCTTCGCTGAATATCTCTGAAAAGGTGGTTCCATAAGATACTGAAGATATAGATACTGATTTTTCTATCATCTTCTGAAATATTGTATCTTCTGCATATGATACATTGTAATAGGTTACTCCACCATAGATTATTGCGTCGTTACATCTCCCCATTGCTTCGTTACTATTCGGGTGAAGTGGGAGTACAGGAGCTTGGCCATACGCATGGGTTATTATGTTTGGATCAATCCCTGATCTGGTGAGTTTGTATATTCCAGTCTCAACAGTTCTGCCAGCTATCTGAATAGAACCTGCAATGGACGAGGTTGGCACCAATATCAGGTATAGCATCCCAGAATCCAGATTACAAGATGCCCTAATATAATCCACTACTCTTGAGGGCGGCTCTTCTGAGGTCTCAATTACAAGAACGGCAGTATCAGATTTATCTTTGTATCCGATCTTATCGTATATTGAATGAGGTTTCAGAGCTAAAGCACGAGCAGGTCCTGATCCTAGCGCAAAAAAACTATCGTCAGTGATATGCCAGCCCGCAAGCTGGGACCCAAGCGTCGACAATGCTGGATGGTCTGTATAGACTTTGATGGTTGGAATGATCAGTTCGTCATAATTCTCAAGGGCGACATCTGCTCTTCCCAAACCCCCCAGACAGATTTCTGTTATTGTTTTCCCTGCAAGTAGCCCACCTTTTGCCTTAAGACCGGCGTCTATTAAAATAGTGCTAGAAGATTTTTCTGTAACTGTAATACCAAATTTTTCAGGATTTCTAACAAGTTTTTTAACAAGTTTCATGGCGTTGCGATTCACACTTAAGCCTGCATTTCTCAACAGAGTTCACCATAAAAGATGAGGATCTTTTTCATTTATTCAAGATATTGTTCATAAGAAGTTA
>JAEOTF010000454.1 GCA_016840025.1 Candidatus Hodarchaeota archaeon | reverse complement strand
ATTAATTGTAGGAAGCTAAATTCGCCTTATCTTATCATATTAGAAGCAGTTCGACAAGTAAATCCCCATTTTCCTACGCGAGGATTTTCTACACAGGAATTAGCCCAATATCTACTGAACTCTTTGGAGAAACAGAGAATTCATCTTCTTCTTCTCATAGATGAAGCAGAATATATCAACCAAAAGAAAGGAACAAACCTTCTTTATTGGTTAACCCGAAGTGGGGACGACCAAATCAGCGGCAACTCTCGAATATCACTCATCATGACCGCACGAAATCAAACATTTTACCAAAATCTGGATGAAAGTATAAAAAGATCCATTCTTAGAAACAACATTTTTTTACGCCCTTATCAAACCAAAGAGCTTAAAGCGATAATAGAAGATCGCATCTATGCCGCATTCCATAAATCTGTCGTCAGTTCAG
The DNA here is from genome assembly GCA_016840025.1 of Candidatus Hodarchaeota archaeon. The sequence continues at coordinate 19,227 of JAEOTF010000454.1, read as the reverse complement.
AAGTTATTGATTTCATTGCAGAAAATACAGCAACAAAAGGTGATGCGCGTTTTTCTATGGAACTTCTACAGAATGCGGGGAAAATTGCTAACATGCGTCATTCTCGAGTAATATTGCCCGAACACGTCCAACAGGCTAAAAAAAACACAGCTTCCGTTGATATCTATAAACTACTTCAACCACTCCCGTTACATCAAAGACTCATTCTTCAAGCATTTGTCATCTGCCTTAAAGAATTTCCTGAATCGTTTATATCCTTAAATGAACTTATTCTAACTTATCAGAGTATTTGTGAAGAAATTACCCGAAAACCAAGAAAACGAACCCAGATATGGCATTACATTCAAGAATTAATAAAGATGGGAATAATTACTTCAAAAATGGAAAACAAAAATATTCGCGGCCGTCGCTCCATGTTAGGATTGGCAAATATACCTATTGAAATACTAGCAAGTGAACTTACCCAAGCCTAACAGCCAATAAACATTTTCTTAGTAGGCCAAATTAGTAAACTTAAAGTATCAACTAATTAAAGTCTTTAGTCTAGTTAATCACCACAGTTATCTCTCAACTCAGCTAAGTTTATCTTATTAGTCAAGGAAAGGATATACTTTGAAGAACTCTTATGAAAGAAGGTTAGAAGAGGCAAAATCCCTTGTGGAAAAATGCATGATAAAGAGATACATTATTCTCCCCCAAAAAAAAGAACGCTTAGTTGTACTAGGAAAGTCGAGGGAGTACTTAGTCTTTGAAAACTTCTGCAGCTGTGTAGATTTCCAGAAGAATGGGTTATTGAATATAGAGTACAGTTGTAAACATATTTTGGCGGCACAAAAAGCCAAAAAAACCAAGAAGACGGAAGATTTTGCGGTTACCAGTGAGGAATATAGATTACTTCGAAGATGGTTCCTTTAAGCCCCTTAATCACCGGGTAAAACTAATTGGAAATCCCTATGAAAAGAGTCTTATAGTGGCAGATCTTCATTTGGGGATAGAACTTGAATTTCTAAGGCAAGGAGTGTCTATTCAAGGAATCTCTGAAGAAACAATCACAGATCTTGTTAATATAGTTGATATTAATGACCCTGCTAACATAATCTTCTTGGGAGACACAAAACACTCATTTGGAGCCACAAAATTTGAAAAAAGACTCCTTGAGAAGTTAGTGAACGAGATAACTCAAATATCCGATGCAAGATTAGTCTTTGGCAAAGGTAATCATGATCCTAATATCGAGAAGCTTTTACCCTCTAAAGGTTTTCCCATTTTCTCAGGCAAAGGAAAAATATTGGAAACTGATGAAGGAACTGTAGGTTTAGCCCATGGGCATCAAATACCAGTATTTCAAGAGATTGATGAAATAATATTAGGTCATGTTCATCCTACTGTTTATCTTCGAGAGTTTCATTCAAAATCCCAGGACACGCCTTTCCAATCTTTTTACAGGTTCCCAGTTCTCCTTACAGGGGAGATATCTTATTCGGAATTAAAAATTGCTTATAGGAACAATAAACAGCCAAAGTCACAGAGTATTGACCAGTCAAAAATGATCCGCATTTTAATTCTCCCAGGATTCAACAAAATCCTTTCATCATCCAGAATAGGCAGTAGTTTTTCTATTTATCCCTCCCAAAGATCAATTCAGACGTTTATTGATCGGATATTTACCTTAATCGATTTTGAAGTGATTCTACTTGATGGTACATATTTGGGGTTCCTTTCAGAGCTTAACCAAAGAGTAAATGCTAGATAGTGTGATATTTGGATGGTACATATTCAATTAACAAGCTAAACGAACCTGGATCTATCAAGTTCGGCTTTTTGGGGTTTTATTTGGGCTTATTTGCTCTAAATCATTCAAAACTTCTTTCTTTCAAGTTAGTCCTACTCTGTTGAATCTGGAGTGTCTTGTTCTACTAACGTATTAATATTTGAAATAATATTCAAGACTGCGTCTAAAATTTGGGCATATTCAATTTTTCTCTTGAGGTTAACTCCACCTGCCCCTTCATGCCCTCCCCCAGTGCCTCCAAATTTTTCTGCTAATGGGATACAGATTTGATTACAGATATTGATTTTAGTTTTTTCAACAATACGTAAAGATGCCCTTATGCTAATACGAGTTTCATCTATGCGCTCTGAAACTACTAAAGCGATGTCTCCGCCTAGATTTAGTAACGCTCGGGCTGCAGATGCCTCAAAAGAACGTACGTAGGAGAAAAGCAGAACAACCCCATTGATTCGTACTTTCTTCATTCGTTGTGCAGCCTTAATTCTTGCAATTCTTTCAGATAAAGGGCGAGGTCGTTCTAATGTTTTAATTATTAACTGATAATCTCCCCCATTTCTCAATAAAACGTTTGTAGAAGAGAATAAATCTTTATCTCCCAATCTAAATCTTTGTGAATCATAGATTATTCCTGCTAGAAGGTAATTAGCTATGGGTGGAGGGATTGGAATTCCAGTATATACATACAAAGCAGTTATTATTTCACACGTCGCAACAAAATCGCTTTCACAAACACATTCATCGGTTAATGGGGGTTTTTTAATCGCTTCATGGTGGTCAATTATCACCTTAAAGCCAGAAAGAGAGTTCCAAGAGCTATTAATCGTTTCAGGATTAGAAAAATCAATAACAACAATCATATCGCTTTTAGGTAATTTCTCAAAGTTGGAAAGGTTGATATAAACCCCTAGAACGTCAATAAACGCTTTAGTAACCACAGAACAGGAATCAACGTGAATAGAGAGTTGAAGACTCTTTTTCATCGTTTTAAGAAGGTGATATAAGCCTATCGCTGCTCCAAAACTGTCAATATCTGCATTTTTATGGCACCACAATTGTATACTCTTTGTGGACTGATAATGGATTAAGTCAAAAAAAGACTGGACTCTTTCAGGAAATTGAAAGCTTCTCATTGATTATGTACACCTCAATAAGATTATAAAAGATATAAATTAAAGGCCTGCTTCAGCGTGATGCAGCCGAAAGTTAAGCTTGCTTCCGTTCCCGTAAGTACTATTGTGCGGAAGCCAATTTGGGAACACGGGGAAGCTGCGCTTTACGCGGTCAAAGGAGCAAGGTTACACCCGATCTCATTCCGAACTCGGAAACTGCATCACGCGCAATTTAAGCATTTTTTGGAGAGAGAATCCGCCCAGTAAAATATTTACGGAGAGAACAGCTAAAAAAAGGGATATTTAGGTGGGGGTGTTACAAATTATCGTTTCATAAGAAAAACAATCTTCTTTGTGGTTGTATGAGACTGGGTTAGATACTATGGAGTTTATTTTTTAAAAATTGTTCTTAAAGTGCAAAAAATCTATATAAATCCCTTGTTTGATTGTTTTTACACACTCCCAATGTTAAAAACTAATATTACCCATGATGGTAAATGAGGGAATATCAAAAGCTTCAATAGAAGTTTTACCTAAGCTAAAAGGGTGTTATTGACTATAATCTCCTAAAATTGGGTTTTAATCTAATACTAACTAGAGTAAAAGAATAAGTTTATCTTCCAGCGAAAAAATATCTTATACGTCGATGATAAGAATATCCCGAAAACCGAGGATTGATTCGATACTTAAAACGAAGTAAATGAAAATCAGCGCAAAATTTCGGGGACATTAGAGACGGTTTTCAGTAAGTGTTTTACACTCACAATAGAGACGGGCCCTCGCAGTAGCTTTTGACGCACGTCATGCAATGATCGAATGGGTCAACCCTCTTTTGTGACATGAAAATAAAAGCGGTAAAAGCCCAGCACGAGAGAACCTGATGAGTATTGGTTTAGACCATCGCAATGAAATTATGGTGTTAGTGTTTTGGGCGACATAAACCGCCTAATAATGGTTTGATTGGGGATATCTAAGGCTCAAGCCTAATAATGAGAAAAAAACCGAGGATATTTCAGAATGACCGAATTGATAGAACTTGCTACTGGCCTAACACTTATCGTAGCTGGCGTATTCTCTTCCTTAGCTCTTATTGAGAGACTTGTTGGTGTTATTGAAGAGAATGTTCAATCATGGGAATCAGTGATACGTTGGATAGGTTTCACTGTTGGGCTTTTTGGACTCTTCATGTCTATGTTCCTAATAATGGACAGCGGTGAACTCTTAAACATTGCTTTGCTCCTTCTTGTAGGGCTTGCCTTAACTCTAAGACCTATAAAATCTGTTCCTTGGGCTGCTTTAATAGCAATAATAATTAGCTTTGGAATTTGCACAGGTTATGTTGTCTTCGCTGGTTCTGTAAGTGATGATTATCGAATTCTAGCTCTGCTCTTCTTTGGTGTTAATGCTTTAATTTATCTTAATTTAAAATCATTTGAGGATCTCAGCCGACTTTTTGGAGAATTACTCGCTTCACCCCCTGTAGCAATCCCTATAGGGTTAATTAGTATACTTCAGGGGATTTTGGTTGTTTTTTTCCCCCCTGGAGGAATTCTGGAGCTAATTCCTCTGTAAAATTACAGTAGATGGGAATAATGCTTTTTTCTCATCTAAAAGACCCATTATACGGAGATAAAATTGAAAAAGAGTGATAATAACTTTTTTCCTTCAAAAGCTAATAAATGATAATTTTCTACATGCATCCAGTATTTTCCATCATCTAATAGAAGTAACTTCATGCATTCGCATAAATTTCATTACATCTCTGTACTTTTTTCAATGGTTTACTACAGACTCGTTTTCTTCATAAAGCCGACTGTATTAGTAATTTTGGTCTTTAAATTCTTCTCTTCATACAGTTAATTGGTGATGAAGATGTCACTAAAAAGATTAATTGGTCGCCTTATTCGAGACAGACGAGGGTCTCCTCTTATTGAAGAGGGGATTCTAATAGGTTTGGCACTTTTTGCATTCTTACTAGTTGCAGGGGTCATTACAGGTATTTTTGATTGGTTTATTGATAACGCTGATCAAACATTACAGAATTTAGGTGGTTTCTAGACGAAGTATAAACTTTTGAACTGAAATCACTTATTACTTCTCAATCCGTCCCTAGATGTAAGTATGTTGCTAAATTATAATAGGTTTGTGAATGTAACATCTATATTTTGAATAGTAATATCAAGTGTGTGTAATACTTAGAAAAAATTACTCCACTATAGATAGGGTCATGATTGCTGAACCTGAGATTTTTTGTGGAAGAATTTATTTACCCGATTCTCTAAGAAAGAGAACGACAAAATTATCCGTTCTTTTTATGGGATTAACTAGTAAGGATTAAGAAGTGGAATTGCCCTTTCTTAGTATAGTATAATTTTAAAATTGTTTCTTTCTGCAATTCTTACTGTATTGTATCATTGATTTTGGTATTAATACAATTAGTCGAGAAAAAAATTTCAGAAATAAGATTAGTCGAGAGAGAGCTATTTATTCGTATCCTTAAAAAACACTGAAAATAATGAAAATAGTGAGAAAGGTTCAGGTAAATAAAATTGAACAAACATTCAAAAAAACGTTTTGAAGGTCAGAAGGGTAGTTACTTCAAAACAAAGGGGGAGTTTGTAGACCGTATTAGAAGCGGCTATAAGTCCTCATTTGAAGCTGAATCGGCTTTTTCTGCTTTCGGCTTTCAGTCCGATCCATTTTCACCCAACCTACCACTCAAATTCCCTGAACTTGCCTATTTTGATCGAGAGCATACTCGAATTTTTTTTGAGGAGGTAGGAAAACGACTAAGGAAGCGTGATGATTTAATTGTTATCTCTCGCCCTGTAAACGATCCTGAGCTCTTTGCTCAAACATTACGTCCGCTTCATTTACTGGTAGTAGGCGCTGCTAAGAGTGGTCGAACAACCTTACTCCAAATAACGGATCAAATGTTTGATGGGTTACCACATCCTGAAGACACTAACGTTAATATTCGCTCTTTATTTGTTGACACCATTGATTGGGCTGTGAAAAAGACAGGAAATCTCCAAACTGACTTTGAAAGTTTCAACCGACAGTTTCAACAATGGGTCAGTAAGCATGAAGACCAATTTGAACAATTAGACCTTCTTTTTGTAGACAATATCGCTGTTGCATATAGATTTTGGCCAATTGTTTTACGAACCCTTCATGATGATTTTAAGAGTTTCCCGATAGTGATTGGTACCTTAACTTACTCACAGTTAGAGTGGCTTGAAACTACTAACCAGTCTAATTCACGTGAAGATGTACAATTAGAATCTGAGCCCTTAAGCCAATATTCATCTCTCCAATCTCCTCAAAGCACATTTCTTAACCAGTTCGGGCATCATCATTTTATTCTTCACCCTTTTCATTCAATGGTTGAAATGGTTAATTTTTTGAAAAAACGTCTCACAGCAGGCCGTCATACATCAGGGTCTTTTGGAAACATAATTTCTGAATCAGTACTCAAGCATATAGCCTTTTACTCTTGTGGAATTCCAGGTTTAGCTCTTGAATTGGGCAGTCAGGTATTTTCATTTGCTTACAAGCGTGGTAAACAAACTATCGACCATATAGCCGTCGATATGGTTGCTCGACGCCATCAATACGATATCGCTGCCCAAATACTCTCTAGTCTTGGCCAATTAAGGCCTTCATCTCCTTATTTTCAAAGAATGAGTTCTTTTGCAAAAGAACAAGATTTCTTTGAAGAAAGTGGTAATTTAGCTCCTCTGATTCTCAAACAACCAAAGCTTACTATCCTTAACCAATTGCTTGTAACAGCTGGAGAAGCCCTTGCTGTTACTGGTAATGTATCGGAACATATTTCAGAGGTAAAAGTTGGAATCACCAATAGTAGCCTTAGTGAGATCCTTGGAATGAATGTTGCGTCAATTCGATATCACATGAAAGACCTTGAAGGGCGTGGTGCAGTGAAAGTCTTTGCTACAGGGAGAGAACGGATTTATTTTATTGACGGAGCAGTTTTGAGTGCTTTAGAGATGTTTCTTGCAGCTCAACATGACCCATAATTTACATTATAGAGTAATTAATCCAAACCCTAGAAGCAGATAATACTATATAGAAAAGACCTTAGGTTGATTCTATTGCTCGATTCTGTTCTGTTCCTAGATCTTTTATGTCTTCAATAATTTTGTCCCAGTCTATCTCTTTTTTAACGAGAGTTATGAGGTGTTCTCTTAGTTTTTTGCGTGATTTTTCTTCTCCTAGCTGTGCTGCGTTCCAAGTAACGTAAGGAACATAAAATTTTGCTTTATTAAGTTGGGGGTTCTCATTTTTAATACTAAACAAAACGAAACCAAGTTCACGAAGATAACAAGCGTCATTTGGGCATAAAATGTCAATTTCATTCATTTCTTTCTTCAAAAAGAGAAGCTTATAATCTGAAGCGTCTTCGATGGATCGTCCACATGGACATTGAATTTTTGCCGTTTTTGAGACTGTTTCAGTCATTGATAACTCTCCAAAACGAAAGAGAATGTATTATTTATCTTTTGATCTAAAACTTTACGAAGTTAATATTGAAGTTTTGGTAAAGGGGTACTTTTCCTTTAAGGGTCAAAATAAGAATAAGCCATTGGTGGACCGGGAGGGCTTTGAACCCTCGACCTCCTCCATGCCAAGGAGGCGCTCTACCAGGCTTTGCCGGATCATTATCGCGATATTGACCCTTGAGCTACCGGCCCTTATGATATAAATTGTTTTCGTTTCACTCAAATAAAAATAATGCTTCTGCTTAATTGATAAAGTAATCAAATATGATGAGAGTGGTTAATCATTTAGTTTTGGTGATTCTGAGTTATAGATTCTCTTATCTTAAATAAATAAATGTTTTTGAGAAGCCAAAGGCCAGGATAGATTCAACTGTATAATCAGAAATGGATGATTGGTCTAATACTGTTCTTATACTATACTCCGCTCATTACTTACATTGGTGGGCGAACTGCTGGTCCTTAATTGTTTATAGATGGAAATTGAGGGAATTTAATAGCCATATATGAGAGTGAGATAGGGACTATGATAAGAAGAAAGACAAGCACCCCTTTCTGGAGTCTTGAAAAGGCACGATTACGAGAATGATTGGAATCTGCTAACAGGATACCTAATAACGCGATCATAATAACAATTAAAGAGAGCATAGCACAAAGATAGAGCAAACCATCTGCAATTAACTCAAAAAAGCTAACCAACGAATTTAGTTCCTTTAGAGAAAGCTTATCGTGATAAACTTTAATGTTACTGGGGACTGATGCTTCGAGAAGCACCATCACTAAAATTACAAATATTGCTCTTCCTATTTTTCGAAGTCCCTCCCTCGTATGCCATTCAGAAGTATATTCTAAAACGCCCCAACATAGAACAATTCTTCCCAGTAAGGGAATAATAAGAATTAATACAAAAGAACTATAAATTATTAGAGGTACAAAGACTCTTAGGAAACCCAGCTCCGCTGCTAACCAAAGCTCGAGCACATTATTTTCTACTGATTCCCAAATATTCGGAATTGTGTCACTCATACTATTTCCTCAGATGTGAGGCCATTGAAGCGGTTGTTCCGACATAAGAAAGGGAACCGTAACAATTAGTAAGACACAGCTGGAGAGTAATACCCTTCGGAAACCCGCGTTTCGATTCCAAAAGAGCATTTCACCTAAACTCCACACAATGAGAACAATTGCAAGGGCTCGAACTGCCCATGTAACAGCGAGAAACAGATTCCAAGCAAAATTTGGAATTAAATTCCACATATCTAGGAAACCAGCAGTCCAATCATCAAAATTGCCCATTGTTATCAACTCAAAGACTCAAACCGATTTTTCTGATTAATATCTGGAGAGACAAGGAAACTGAAATAAGTTGCCATCTTCCCAAATCAACATCATTGTTTACCTGCCAATGAATGGGTTTACTGCCCGTTATGGCTTTTGTAGGTGCTAACATTAGTTTATTCAGCTCGAATCGAGTCTATATTTGTCGCCCTTGCTATGCCATAGTGAGATTTTGGTATTTTACATTCTGGTTAGATGCCTTTAGCAGTATTTGTCTATTAATGCACGCTGCATTCTCAAATTCCTTGTTTTTATTGAGCCTAGCCTTTATTGAAAGGTTTCTATAATGCTGTACCCCTCCTCTCTAATAAAGACCCGAAAAAGTTCTAGCTGTTAGGACTTTATCTCTGGAAAATCTCCAATCTAAAAGATAACTTGGTGTTACTGTTATTCTTTCTATAATCGGAACATAATTGAGGAGTTTTATTTCTTGAATATGTCACTACCACTCATAATTTTGAGATTTAGAAGAGATCCTCATATTTTACTTCTATATCTTGATATCTGAAGGGTAGTATATGTCGTGTTGATTTAGGAGGAAAAATTTTCCCAATTTTTGCCGTTTCGACTACCTTTTTTTTTGTTAGGGGTTTTCTAATTAAGCTAAAATCCGCCCTTTTCTGTTCAATTTCCTTAATAGCACTTTCAGCCGTATCAATATAACCTAGTTGGAGTTCATCCGAGTTCTGAATAATATCGGTGATCTTTTGAAAATCTGCAAAAACTAGATAATTATTACCATCTTGGCATAGAAGGCCGAACTCTCCCTTTCCATGTCTAACTTCATTGATGACCTCAGTTTTGGAAGAAAGTTTCTCAATTTTGACTAAGAAATCACTGGTAGGTAGCCGAAGAATAATATTTGGATCACCTAAAACAATTGGGTACCATGAATCGAGCTGGATTGAATCATTAGTTAGATATTCTAATACAATACACGGTATTCTCTTAGCTCCTAGTTCCTTAAGCCCAGCCCAGCGATGATGACCATCAATGATGACATAATCTTCTGATGTCACGAGAGCAGGCATATAGAATATTCCTAATTCTGTGACGCTTTTCTTGAAGGCTTCGAGTTCTTGCCTTACGAGGGCTTCATGTGGTTTTAATGAGTTCAGGTTAAGCATCTGAATGGGCATTTCTTTGAATGGTACATCTCTTTTATCAGTTCTTTTTTCAACAAACATGAGAAAATCTCCATATAAAGCCAAATAAGTGTATTTTGTGAAAATCCTAAAAAATAGCAAAATTAATAGCAGTATTTATTCATTCACCTTGTATTCATAGAACCTTCTAACCGTTATTAATGACTTATCTGTTCTGAAAATAAGGACTTTACGCCATTAAAACAAATAAAAACGACAAATAAACGTTATTTTCCATAAAAGAGGCATAAAATAGGTTTTTGGAGATTTGAACAAACTAACATTCGTGTGCGCAAAAGTTATTAATTTCTTAGTGTTTTGGGAAATCCTATCTTTCCTAGGATTTGGTACCCATGACTGTCGCAGATTGTTAGGAGAACAAATAGAATGCAGAAAAGTTCAATGGAAGCATTAAATAAAAGAATTGCGGAAATAGACGCTAAATCGCGGGACATTCGCCAGAAAAGGGAAGAATTGAATAGTCTTGTCTCTGAATTAGCAAAAAGAAGAAATGACCTCAATTCAGAGGTAATAGATCTTATTTCTTATGCAAAAGAGCAACGCAATTCCAGACCCACGGAAAATGAAAAGATTTCTACGCTTAAAAAAGAACGTGACGAGATTCAAGCTGCAATAAACCTGCTTAAAGAACGGTTAAGCGATCTAAACCAGCAAAAGTCACAATTAACAGATTCTGATAGCGAAAAATCCTCCAAACGACGTTTAAGTGCTCATAAACTACGGAAAATGATTCATAGTTTGGAATGGAAACTTCAAACCACAAGTAACTTGGGTTTAGAAGAAGAAAAGTCTTGTGTGGAACAAATCGCTAGGCTAGAAAATCAATTAAAGTTTGAAGAAGAAGTAGAATCTATAAATCGAGAAATTGGTGAATCTTTTAGAAAATCAAAGTCAATGAGAGCAAAGCTTCGCTCAATCAATCATGAATTACGCGCAAGTTCTAAAAACTCTCGTCATCATCATAGAGAGATGGTTCAAGCGTTTAAAAAAGCCGATGAAATCCGAAAAGAGGCGGATAAAAGTCATCAAGAGTTTTTAATCAAAAAGAAAGAAGCAGATGCAACTCATCAAGAATATGTTGAACTGATTCAAACTATTCGAGAATTAAGTACACAAATTTCTAAAATTCGTCACGAACACCGCGAGAAGCAGCAAGCTGCAGCAAAAGAAAGAATGGAAGAGAAGGCTGAAGATGCCCTTGGTAAGTTTAAATCTGGTGGAAAACTCTCATTTGAGGAGTTTAGGTCTTTAATAGACCGAGGACTCATTTAAACGATAATAAAAATGCTAAATTCTTCCAATCAGTTTAATTGATTGATTAACATCTATAAATATATATTGGATAATACATCTAGGATGAGTTTAAAACATTCAGTCCAAATTAGATACCATAGAAAGAATACAAATTACTAATAACCCCTTTAGCAAAGTTTCATCACATTTATCTCTAAAAATTAGTAATAATTTGTATAAAAACCAGAGAAGTAACCCAATAAATCTATCATAAAATCATCCAACCCCTTAGATTGAGTTTGAGTGTGGAATAATGTTAGAAAGAACTGAGCTACTATATCAGGCTCGGAATGTATTCATAGAAGGCGGTTACGTTTTTAATGAACACCCCTATAGATCTGCAAGTTTTGACTTTGTAGCAAGAAGTGTAGTTAGAAGAAAGCATATTTTCATTGTAAAAGTAATTCTAAACTTAGAAAGCGTGACAGGTCAACACGCAGTTGAACTTCTCCTAATTTCGGAAATGCTTGATGCTACTCCCATTGTTCTTGGAGCTCGTTCAAATAACGCTAAAATTTGTGATAATGTTATTTATAAAAGGCATGGTGTACCAGCGTTAAATCTACAGACTTTAAAATTTCTTTTACTCGAGGAACAAATACCTGTTACAAGAGCGAAACGAGGAGGACAGTACATCAATATCTCTCCCAAAAAACTTCGCGAACTCCGAATTAAGAAATCTCTGAGCCTAAAAGACGTTGCTCGAACCCTCAATCTTTCTGTAAAGACAATTCGTTCTTATGAAAGTGGGGATACTATTCCAACAGCTGAAAATGCTGAACGCTTAACCAATCTATTAGGTGAGGAAATAATACAACCTATTGAAATTTTTAAAAAAAGAGAGCAGCCTCTCCCAAAGGAGAGATTGGCGCCCAAGTCTCCGCTGCAGCAAAGTGTTCATGAGCTCCTCGTTGATCTTGATGTTGAAGTTCTTTGGTTTGATTCTGCTCCTGTAGATGGTATTTGTCAAACTCGTTCTCATTCTGATAGCTCATCCGATCCCACGCCAACTATCATTACTGGTGTCGCTCCTGCTGTTTCTGCCGTGACTGTTCGCCGGATGAATAATGCTGTCACTATTGCACGAATCACTCGTAAACAAGCTTTCTTCATTGTTCAACATAAATCATCAAACAAAAAATTAACACTCCCATTGCCCACTCTTCGATTAAGCCGTCTTGAACAAATCAATGAACAAGAAGAATTCTTCAAAGTCCTAAGAAAAAAAAAGAAATAAAATATGTATGTAACCATGAATGAGGCTTAGGAAGCCCGTATCACGATCCAATCAAGAGCGTCAATGACTCCTTTGCCTGTGATTGCAGATGTTTGGAATATTTGGTATTGTGAGTCTTTTCCTGCGAGCCGAGGGAAATCGAAGATCTCAGCTACCCTTAGAGGGTTAAATAGAGAAGCATTAGCTATTGACATCATATCGGTTTTATTCATGCATACAACTACAGGAACACCATTTGGGAGATAACGAAGAGTAAACTCCAAATTTGCTTTCTGAATGTTCAAATCTAAGATCGGATCAACGACATACACGACACCGTCTGGATCTCGTACACTTAATACCTCAAGGTAAAGTTTCTCATAAAGGGATTTATCACCGGCAATATCTCTTGCTTCAATCATTGAACCTTTAAAAGAAAATTTGTCGTATTCAACCCCAAAAGTTTTCTGGATTGCTTCCGCTTCCGCTTCTGATAGAGATCGCCCCTCATTAAGCATTGTTTTCATAGATTGAACCATTGTTGTTTTACCTACACCTGAAGCTCCAAGAACAAGTATGTTCTTTTTCGCTGATCCAAATATGGAACGGAATAATCGTGAAAGGAAGCTTGAACGGTTATCTTGATCCAGTTTTTGATTCTTAGGCTTTTTATTTATTGCATGAGAGATTCTTTGGGTGATATTTTCAACCCCGAAATCCTTTGTTTCTCTTATTGTCTCTTCAATCAATCCTTTTTGGAAAAGAATTTCGTTCTCAGGGATGTCCTCATGCCAACACACAGCAAGCATATAAGAATATTCTTTATGACGAATAAGTCCATACATTAGGATAACCCCTTCAGCGTAGGACTCATACAGTTTAAACTCAGGTACGGGTACACTAAACGAAGTTATACCCGCGGTTAACTTAGAATGAATCTCATCAAGTATTTTTGAATCATCCAAATCCGTATACAGCATCTCATCCTCTGTGAAAATCGATATAAGGGCTTTGTTGTCTTGTTTTTTAATTCTCCACCGAGGAGCATCCGATGTAACGGATCTAAATAACTGTGCGGATTCATCAAACATTTTTTCAAGTATGCTGTCCTCCAACCCTTTTCGAAGCTGCGCTGTGTGTTCATAATTAATTAAGTAATTCCGTAAAACTGACTCCAATGCCGCGGTAACTAAACGGCCTTGATCTCTCGAACTCTCAGAGATAAGGAGAACAAGTGTTAGTGTTGCGCCCGAGAGTGCAATTCTTGGATCCTGAATTTCTTTTAATTCAGATTCAGTGAATGGAAGAGAGAACATGGAAGTAAACATAAGGATGCCTGGAATTGCTGAGGGGATGGGACCATATAATCTCATTTCCTCATATGGTTTTCTATCTAGTGTCGTTCCCATACCCATCAGCGTCATCGCCTTAGTTGCAATAATAGCAAGATCAGGTTCTGTTAGGAAATCTTTAGGAGAATAAGACGCAATTGGAACAGGTCCAAGTTCAGTAAACTCAGTAAGAATCACTCCAAGCACTTCTTCTGCTTGTGTGGATTTTCCTGTAGATAACATGCTGTTTTGAATCCGCATCCGTTGTAACAAATTATACACACTCTTCTGATCCTAATCCTTCAGGATCAGAATGATGTGTTTCCTATTATTTTTAAGCACCAAAACCAAAGGAATTTAGGTGCTAAGAACGTTGTTTTTTGATTAGGGATAAATTATAAAGGTCAGTACTTTTTTAAAAATAGAAATGTAAAAACAAGGTTGATTCAGGTAAGTTTGAATTTTGTCGTAAATTTTCATGGCTCTTTCGTTAGCAATCACTGGAATTAAACGATTTCTTTAGTTTTTGGCTGAAAAAAAACAATAACCCCCTAAATAAATAATCTATGAATTTTTTCACAATATAAGATAATTAAGGATTAAGGGCTTGAATCTCAATTGAAACACTGTCAATTTCTTCCAAACTCTCAAGGTCTTCCTGAAAACTGTTGAGATCGTTTACTCCTTTATCAGTATCAGGAACGACAAAAGTTAGCATAAGAGCATAAAGCCCAAATACGAGTGGTTGTTCTTCCGTTTTTAGAATCTCGATATCATTTTTTAGACTAAGTTCAGTCTTGATTTTTTTGATCAAATCGCTTCGATCGACCTCTGTGCCTGATGGAACAACTTTCAGTACAGTTAGGACATCACCCATTTATTATCACCTTTATTAATAAATTTATGGACCTTGAAATCCACATGCATGGCAAATATAGGTGTTCCCAAAAGCTCGGCACTGAGAACAACGAATAATTTGTATTACGCCGCATTCTGGACAATTAAGCTTTGTTGTTCCTTTATCTTCTGGCCGAATGGGATGTTGACAACTACTACACTTACTAATCGTGATATCACTGCTCATTGGGAATTACTCTCGATTTTAGAGCGGCTTTAACCTGAATTAATAAGCTTTTCACTATGGTTTCTGCACTCCTCCAAGGAAATAAGTCAACTTTATGTGGTTAATTCTTCTCTAAAGGTAGAAGAGTGTTCTAGCGAAAACAGAATGAACCTGTCATCACGCTCTCTTTTGTTATCAACCAACATCAATCAAGCTTTATTTGAATTTAAAAAAGATCGTTTCCCTATGGGGTACTCGTTTTTACTAATGGTCATGAAACGAGATACCCTCTCTATAAATAAAGGAGATCCTATTTATTTCCAAATATTCAAATTAATGCTTTTAAGAAAATTTCCTCCTATAAATAGGGATACTATCCCCTTTTAAAGAAATGGGAGGTTTAGATTAATACATGAAAAAAAAAAACTACATTCTTTGCAGTATTCTGTTATGACGAAGATTTTTCAAGACAGATATTTCTGGTCTGTGAAATGATTAAAAAAGCATCTGGTCGGTATACGTATGAGTAAAACCACCTTTGAAGTTATAATTTCAGAAATTTCAGAACAAGAGGTCGTTAATGAACTGGTAGACTTTATTAAAGAAAAAATCCCCGAAAAGACAAAAGTTGTTAGAGAAGGCAATTCAATCCTTATTCATACAGATGATGAATTAGTAAGTAAGCGTTATATCAAGAAACTTGTCAGAAAGTACATCGGTAGAGCGAATATTGGTGGTATAAATCGGGTTATAGCAGATGGACCATCAACTTACAGCATAATTCACAGAGAATTCGAAGTTGAATGATTTATTCTTATTATATTCTTTATAGTATATTCAATATCTCTACATTCTAAACTTGTGGATCCCGTTGACAAATATCGCAGTTAGGGTAGATCCACTGTTCAAGGAAAAAGAAGATGCAACCCAAAGAGTTTAGAAAAGACTTTCCCCTCTTGGAAGAAATTGTTTATCTTGACTCTGCCACTGTAACACTCGTACCGCAGAGTTTATTAGAGCGGATGGGAAGTCAATATAGAGAGATGGCAGGGATTCCACAACGTGGACTTCACAGGATCTCAGTTGCAGCTCATTCGACTTATGAAGGATGTAGGAAGAAAATAGCTGATTTTATAGGAGCAGATAAAGAGCGAATTATTTTTTGTTCCAATACCGCACTTGGGACAGCCATAGGTCTTTCTTCAATTAATCTTGGATTCAAAGATCAAATCATTTCTTCAAAAGCAGAACATCACTCTTTTATCCTACCGATCATGCAGAAATGTAGAAATCAAGGATCTACACTTAAACTATTAGACGCTCCTGGGGGAAAAATCAGTTTAGACTCATTAAATACGGCTTTAAATGAAAAAATAAAATTGGTGGCTCTTGGACACACCTCTTTAGCAGCAGGTACACTGCTGGACTTGAAAGAGGTAAGTAAAATAGTACACGAGTTCGGAGCTTTTTTAGCGATTGATGCAAGTAGAACGATTGGCCACATCCCTATTAATGTTAAAGACCTTGAAATTGATTTAATTGTCTGTAATGGCTCAATTGGCTTATTTGGACCCCAAGGTTCAGGATTCCTGGGTCTCTCAGATCGAATAGACCAAAATAACACTCTGATCGCTGGAGCAGGTTCTGTAAAGGATGTTAATCCCCGTGACTATTCTTTAGAACGTTCACCTTACCGATATGAGCCTGGAACACCAAACGTGATCGCACAAACTATAATGACTCAGGGAATGCAGATAGTTGAGGGGATAGGGCTTACACAAATACGCCACCATGAAACAAGATTGATACAGAGACTTATCGATAGTTTAGAAATGCTCGAAAATGTGGATCTAATTGGCTCCAAAAAAGCTTCAGAGAGAGCATCGCTTGTTGGATTCAACGTGGAAAACGTAGATTGCCATGATGTTGCTATGTTTATGGATGAAATCGGGTCTATCGCAGTTAGATCGGGAATGTTATGTGCACATATGCTCATGAGAGAACTAGGAGTCTATAAAAAAGGGGGAGTGGTCCAAATATCGACACATTACTACAATACTAAAGAAGACATCGATCTATTAGTTGAGACATTGGGGGGGATTATTGAGGCTTTCACCTCATAATTAAAAATTAAGTGGAAATAAAGATCTACAAAAATAGGAAATAACTTGCACTCACCGTAATAATATCTCATGAAGCGGAAAGTCATGGTCGATCCATTTCTCATCACATTAGATGTGTTAGAAGAATTGTTTTTTACTAAAGGCGATAAAAAATCTCAAGTTAGTCTTATGATGGAGTTATTGGACAAATTTGAGAGAGAGAGTTCAAAAAACATAACTAAAGCTCAAGAAAAATATATAATATGCTCTATAATACTTAGATCAGCAATCGATGAAGTTAGTAGTCCTCATCAAGAAAAAGGGATATTAAAAATACAGGAAGAGGTTAAGCTCTTCGAAAAGCTGCGAAATTTTGCGGAATCAGAAATACAAAAGAATTATATAGATGCTTGGCTCAAATTCCTTCAGGGAACCGTAAAAAATACAACAGAAAGCTGGAAAGAAGCGTCAGAGGTGTATAGAGAGTCCTCTGAATTATTTAAAAATTTAAAAAAGAAGAGAATGGCAGTAATGGCAAGGGCACGAATGCATCTTGCTTATGCGAACCAGGCAGAACTTTTGAATATCCTAGACCCCGCTATACAACATGCAGAGTTGATGGCTAGAGCATACAAAACTGTGGGAAATTCAATGGCTGCCCTGAAGGCACAATATCGTAAATATACTCTTCTCACCCGTCGTGCACTTGATATCTATCACAATCGTGACCATGCTCAACTTCATTCGAAGAATGCGACCAAAATACAGAATTTAATCCAGCAAATGGAAGAAAAAAAATTATTGAGGAGTAAAACTGGCGACAACAATCTTTGAGGAGAATTATCTCCACGGGGCCCTTCCAGAGGGCTGTAGGTTATGCTTAAGCGGTTCAAAAACGGTGGTTTTTGTAACGGGTATTTGTAGCCATAGATGTTTTTTTTGTCCAATATCCAATGCAAAAAAGAATAAAGATGTCGGTTTTGTGAATGAGAGGCCTATAAAGAAAATTGAAGCTATATTTGAAGAAGTAAAAACCATGGATGCATTAGGGGCTAGCATGACAGGTGGAGATCCCCTAGAGAGAATAGATAGGACGATTAATTTCATAAGGGCATTAAAAAGTCGATTTAATAAAGAGTTTCACGTACATCTCTATACCGCTAAATCCAAAATAGTAGATAAGGACTTAAATAAGCTTGTTGAAGCAGGTCTTGATGAAATTCGGTTCCATCTTATGAATGAAACTATAAAACCAGCAATATTAAAAGCAAGAGAATATTCTTGGCAAGTTGGGGTAGAAATCCCTGTTTTTCCTGATAATAAGGCATTTTTACAAAATACAGCAGAATTTTGTGGTAATTATGAGCTCGATTTCCTTATTTTAAATGAACTGGAGTTTTCTGAGAGTAATACGAGAGAGATGAAAAAAACGGGATATCGTCCTTTATCGAACTTTAGTTTTACCGTTCTCGACAGTGCAAAGATTGGTAGAGAGCTAGTTGGGTGGATCTCGGAGAATCTGGGCATTAATGTGCATTTTTGCTCTGCGAATGTAAAAGATGGAGTTCAATTCAGACAACGATTAATTCGTACAGCAAGGAAAACTGCAAGACCATTTCATGAGATTACAGAAGATGGCTTAATCCTTACAGGGGTAGTTGAAGGAGATGAACATCAATTAGAATCTTTGTCATATCGATTAGAAAATGAGTGGGGGGTTCCCCCTGAACTTTTTGAATTTAATAAAGAAAAAAAGCGGTTAGAAACAAGATGGGACATTATGGAAGCCTTGAAATCAGAACTCGAAAGAGAAGGCTATCAAATTGCTATAATTGAACAGTATCCAACTTGGGATAGATCAATTGTCTCTCGAATACCACTATAAAACCACTAAATTTCCATTAATTCATATGAAATGAAGCATTCTATAACAAAATTTGGTGCGATTTCAGACCTTTATTAACTCAATTCATGTGAATAAGAAGAAGAAGTGATGGAAACGGCAAAAATACAAAAATCGAACCCGAGAGCAAATAAAATGGTAAAAACTACAAAAGAGCAAAATTGTCAATATATGTCCCGCACAGGTTCCTGTGCAGTCCTTAAAATTGAAATAACAAAATGTCCCGAGAAATGCGCGTTTTATGACGCGCGGATATCGGACAATCATCTCTTTCTCTCCCTCCGTTCCGCCTGTCGCTTTCTCCAACCCCACGGCCCAGCTGTCATTTGTTGTCTGCACGGCGAGCTTATTTCTTCCTGTGTCGCCTGTCCGTCCTTTGATGCGGTCGATCATT
>JAEOTF010000064.1 GCA_016840025.1 Candidatus Hodarchaeota archaeon | reverse complement strand
TCAGAAATAATGACATCAAACCGTTCCGAAGTTAAGATAACCTTAGCTTTTGCTACAGATCCAACAACTTTGTGATTATATTGAAGTTTCTTCGCTTGTATCAAATCCTTAAACGCAATTTGGTCACCCTCATCATCCTCGATCATAAGAACTGATATTTTTTTGTTCTTCACACACTTAGCTCCAAGTTCAATTAGAATAAGGATTTGATTCTTTTAATACTAACTTAATTATAAAAAAAGTTTTTGTTTAAAAGAAATAGATGAATTATTAACTTCTGCAGAACGATTGCAGATTGCTATAACTAATAAACTAAATCATGTTAGAAAGCATAAAGAATGGATTTAAACCTTAATTTGAAAGGCAATACAGGCTTCGTCTTCATTAACTTTGATAATCTCTGCATTTGAACGTTTTACCCAAGCAGGTACGTATGTAGTTATACCAGGATCGGTTACAATCACATCGATTATGTTTCCTTTCTTCATTTTCCTATTAGCCTTATTTAATGTTGAAAATAATCTAGGATTGCGTAACCCGCGAGTATCAATGGTTTCAGTTCTTTTTCTGTCCTCATTCATTGTTTTTCCTCAGAAATACCCATCTTCGAAATAAAAATTTCATTATGTAATTATAATATCAGATTTAGTTTAAAAAATAGTACTATTTTGTATTTCTTATTAAAAATTGTAACTTTATCAAAAAAATAAAGAATTATCAGAGTGAGTGAAAAAGGCTCTTCTAGTTCCGAAAAATTATTTATGCATTTTGTATTGTATAAAATCAGTTATCTTTCTTTTATTTTCACTCCTAAACCACTAATAAGTGGAGGAGTTTGCCTTCACAGGGTGGACTGACTCTTATGGTGCTGGAGCTGCTGATTTCTGGTTGGTGAAGACGGATGCCAACGGGCAAGCGGAATGGAATAAGACCTTCGGAAGAGCCGGGAAGGATGTGGCGAACTCCTTGGTTCAAACTACCGATGGGGGATTTGCGCTCGCAGGACGGACTGACTCTTATGGCGCTGGCTCTTTTGATTCCTGGCTAATAAAGACCAGTGACTCTGAACTCACAACCACTACCACTGAAGAAGCAACTACAACCACATCTACAACCAAAACAGATACAACAACCACAACAGCGGAATCTACACCACCATGGACTCCCCTAATTGTTCTTATGTCCTTAACAGCACTATTATTTAGAAAGAGAATGAAACGTTTTAACTAGGCAAGGACAAACAGATTTGGATACACAGATTCTTCAGGAATTATCAGTTGCGGATCTGAAACATCAAAGTGTGGTCATAACAACAAGTTTTGATGCAACAGGCAATGCAGATATGATGTTGGTCAAAACCGATAGAAATGGTCGCGTTCAATAGAGAGAGAAATATATTCTCCTTGAACAATTCTGATTAAGCTTTCAATGCTTCTGTTAATGCTAACTCAATAGAGACTTCTTTTTTTCCGCCAAACAATCTGGATGCTTTTAATAGTTCAATACCTACAGGTTCACCCTCTTCGTCATAATCAACAATTAATCCTTTTCCTAAATCATCACTTTCTAATATTTTCTTATCAGTTAGCTTTATATATAATGCATCAGCGTTGGGGTCATAACTAATCTTCATTCCTTGCACCTTTCCAGTATTTTTTGATTTTAGATGTTTTATATACTGAGATTACTTCGATTTCATTATCAGTGCGTTCATAAAAAATCCTTAAGAGATACTTTTTGTTGTTTATGTCGTCAGTAATAATTTTATGAACAACGAATCCTATTTCATTCTCATATGCTTCATCAGGATTATTTAGCGCATTTTCAACTTGATCCTGTGAAATTCCTCGACCTGCCATTCGTTCTACAGCATGAGCATGATAGGTTAGTTTCATTAAAATAGCTTTGTCCTTTCTATTAATAAAACTCTTCTATATCATTAACTCAGTTCGTTATTTTATAATTCATCTAAAATTTTCGTTATACGTTTGAATAAATTAAGGGATAAGCTGGATCAAGTATAAAACTGGTTATGCGGGAAAATGCCGATATTTAAGGTAAGTTAGTACTTCATAGAAGTATTTCCCTCCAAAAACACCACTGGACTTTAAACCACCTAGATGTGGGAAAAAATCATCAAAATGTAAATGGTCAGTATTTATAGCAATTCCAGGAGCTTCTATTTCATCGAAAAAGCGTTGCCAGATAGTAGGATCATCAGTATAAACGGAAGTTCGTAATCCGTAATGGGTATTGTTAGCTTGGTTAATAGCGTGATCAAAGTCTTTTATTTTCATAATGGGCAGAATAGGGCCAAATGTTTCATGATACCACATTTTGCAGTCTAAGGGGACTTCACTTAGAATAGTTGGCTTATAGAAAAGACCAGCACCATCTTTTTCTCCATGTACATTTAATCGAAAACCACCTGTTTCTAATTTAGCACCTTTCTTTAAAGCTTCAGTTTTCATGTCAATTACTTGATATAAAGCTCGAGTGCCTATAATGGGTAAATCTGTTTGGGGATCAGAGGGTTTCCCTACATTGAGTTTTTCACTTTTCTCAACCAAAGCCTCAATAAATTCATCATAAATTGATTCATGGAGGAATAAGCGTTTCGCCGCTAGACATATTTGTCCTGAGCCAAAAAAACGAGCATGTGTAATAAAATCTGAGACTTTGTCAATATCAATGTCTTTCCAGACTAAACTTGCTCCACTCCCTGCGAGTTCTGGGACAAAATGCATTCCTCTTCGAATAGCTTGAGCCATGAGTTGAAGACCTACATCCGAATCCCCATAGTAAACCATAGCGTTTAAGGGCGACTCATTAACCATATAATTGGCAATTGATCGAGCAGGACCGATTATTGCTTGAAAAGCACTCAGAGGAAACTCTAGTTCTTCCATTAAATCTCTTAAAACATAGGCGAGTTTCATGTTGGTCAAGGGCATTTTTGCGGGTGTTCGAGTCACAGTTGTATTTCCTGCAAAATATGAAGAAAAAATTGCTAGAAATCCAAGTCCAAGTGCCGCGTTATAGGGAGGAAAGATTCCCACTGCACCAAAAGGAAAACGATGGAGAATAGTCCGTTCTCCCTCAACAGCACAAGGAATTTCTTTAGGAGAGATTCTTTCACTCGCAAAATTTGCTAGATCTTTGGTTAAAGCTTTAAATACATTTGTAGCCTGCCAGTCAAATAATTTTATAGGCGTTCCTTCAGCAATAGCGATTTCTTTGAACTTATCATAATTCTTCCACATAAAATCATGCATAGTTAGAACACTATCTGCTCGCTCCTGAAGTGTTAGGCCTTTCCCGTTTTCGTGAAGTTCCCTGTGCATTAAATGCCTGATAGTGTGAGCCTCTTTACACGCAATTGCTGTTTCACGAATTCCTCCAATAGCATACCTAGCAAAGATTATATCATCTAATTCATCCTTTGAAGCAGCTGGATAACCATGTACTCGAATAAAATCTTTCAGTATTCTAATTTCAGGGATTTTTGGGGGTAAGAAATTACTGAAATAACGTGTAATAAATTTTCTTAGTGATCCTTGTTCTCTTAGTGCCATCGCAAATAAAACACGAGGATTCTCTATTGCTTGATTCATATCAGGGAATATACCATGTAAATTGTCTTCAGGTTTTGTAATTTCGCCTTTAATAAGATGACCAAAGAAACGCATTTAATATAACCTTCCTAGCAATGAAATCTTGTGTTTCTTGTAAAAAGGGAAATATAAATTTTTGATTTCTATTATTTATCTCTCAGATAACAAATCCTGAATAATTACTTTTTAGATTAGAAAAATCGAAAAGAAGCACAAAACCTCTATTTTTACTTTAATTATCATAAAATTACCTCTAGCTACTCTAGTCGGTTCATAGATATTTAATCCTAGGTCTTATATCTTTAAAGCTATTGTTTCGAAAACTGCAGAAATCCTACCTTCTATAATCATCAAAAGGGGATTTTCAGTCATTACATATCCTTAGAGAATTCTTGAGTAATCAGTAGCTATATAATTAATTTTTCTGTATGTTTTATTTTATCCTTATTCAGTGTTATTAAGAAAAGTTATTTCTCTGATTAAATATCCATATGTTTCAAATATGAGTTTTTACATATGTGAATTGTGTTATTTGAGGAAGATTAAAGGTATATCGGATAAAATTATGGATATCTTTCAACGAATCGCACTTATCTAAAATCACTTTAAAACTAAATTATATCTACAAAAATTGCAATAATTGCTAAAAAAAGACCGACTAAGCCAACAAGGAACGCTATTCTTTCCATTTTTTGTTGTGTTTCATAGGCTATCTCTGAGTCATATAGCTCCACTCTATTGAGAAGAGTCCTTCCTC
>JAEOTF010000453.1 GCA_016840025.1 Candidatus Hodarchaeota archaeon | reverse complement strand
TGATGGGGACTATAAATACCTCTTCGAATGGATTGTCATTCCTATCGTCCACCAGTTTAAGCCTGATTTACTGTTAGTGTCTGCAGGTTTTGATGCATATCAAGCAGATCCTCTCGGCTCTTTAGGTCTCACTGCTGGTGGCTTCCGAATGTTAGGAGAGTTTATTATTCGAAAATTCGGTGATGAGCTTAAAATTCCTATAGTTCATGTATTAGAAGGTGGTTATAATTTAGGAGAACTTCCTTCCCTTTTAGAGGCCTATATTTCTCCTTATTATCCTGAATGGAATTTTCATCATACTGTTTCTTCGAATGAGCCTAGTGTTCAGACCATGAACTTGGAAGATTTATTATTAGGCATTTTGTCCCCGTACTGGTCATTATGAGCCAATTTGTTTTGCTTAATTTATAAAGTACTTATAAAGTTCTTAAAAGAACTAATAAAAAGAAGAGAAGTTATTACAGTGTATTAGACTGAGAAGCTGGAGCATTAGACAAAAAGAGCACATCGCGGAGTCAACCAATAATGGCAACAAAAGAGGTCACAGTTTCTAAAATGCAAATGGTTCCCATAAGAAATGCAAAAAATAATCTACAAGGATTTTATGTGACGGGCTTAAAGGGGAAAGGTGGAAAATCTGGCAAGATTGGGTTCCTCCTCAGCGGTGTTCGACTTATTGCAGTTCAACATGAAGGTCGTGTTCGATCTAGGACTCGGATTAAATGGTTTTCAACAGGGTTTGAGATTAGAGAAGAAATTCATCCTCTTCTAGATGCTATACGTAAAAATACTGTGATCATGATTAATTTTGATGACCCCGAGGCGGTTGTTGTCCAAGGGGAACCTCATCTTCAAAAAAGAACTTTTAAGGGACAAGTTATTGAAATTGGGTGGAGCGAAAGCAAAATTACGGTCAAACCAGAAGCAAGACAAGGTAATTTACTCTGTACTCTCAATCAAAAACTCAAAAAGATTGAGGCGATTGTTCGATAGTTTTTTTTCTGTTTTAATGTTGGGGAGGAACAACTAATTTATCAAATCGCATGAATTTTCTGAAGAGAAGCAGCTTACGAAAGAAATTCCAAGAGATCCTTCTGGGATTGAGTCGTTTTTTCTTTCGTCCCTAATTCTTCATCAAAGGTGATGTTGTTTTGTGAAATCTTCTTCTCTGACGAAACCTGTTCTTTTAGAGAACGAACAATCTCTGGTCCAAAACCAGGTATTTTTAGAAGTTTTTCTGGGTTAGCTTCCTTTAGATCAGTAATTGATTTTATGTCTGCCTTAATTAGGGCTCGTGCTCTTACTCTCCCTACTCCTTTTAGATAACATAATGCAATAGCTTCTTCCCTTACTCCATGAAGAACTCGAAGCTCGAGATCAATAAAAGCCTTGATGAGCCATTCAGATTCAGGATACTTCGAAAAAAGGAGTTTAGCAATTTGTACACCAGCATATGAAAGCCATCTTGCAGTTTCAGCATATCTCGCAATATCTCCACTGCCTACGTTGAATTGTCGAATAATATTTTCCATAGGGGTTTCTTCAATCCACTGCTCCATGAGTAAAGCTGTTTTCAATGATTGTAAGAAGGACTCATACGCGATTGAGTAAGACTCAGGAATGTCAACTAAAAATTCTTCTTCATGTTGTGCTAGAACTGCATCCAATAACTCCCAATCTTTTTTTCTTAAATATAAATTGATCATATCTGGGGTCGTAGCAAGTAACTGCATGATGCCAATTGGTGTAAATAGATCTTTGTCTTTCTTTTTTGCTACATCAATTCCATTCCGTAGTATTGCTGCAGAAAGTGGGTCTAAATACAATTGTGCTACTCGAATGCCGTAGGGTGTCGGTGAACATGCATAACCGTCATAACTAATGAATTCTTCGTCATTTAAAAAGTGTAAAACTCTTTTTATTCGGTCTATAATGAATTCAATCTCAGACTGTTTGATGTAAAGGGTTTTTTCAAAAAATTCAAGGAGATCATCTTCATTTTTTACAATATGCGATGTAATGAGTCCTAAAAGACTTTTTCTTAGAGCAGGTTCACTTGCTAGTTTTGAAATTACTCGTTCTGGTTTTGCTTCAATATAACGCTCCCTTAATTCATCCATCTCAGAGTGGTTTTGAGCGAGAATGATTGATTCTCCGTAAGGGTCATATTTTGGTCTCCCCGCCCTTCCACTCATCTGCTTGTATTCTAAGACCTTGATGCCTTTCATACTCCCTCTCTCAAATCTATAGACGCTACTAATGATTACTCGGCGAGCAGGCAAGTTGCATCCTGCAGAATTATGCACAATGAATCCATTAGCCACAAACATATGATCATTTTGAGGGTGATTTGGGAGTACAACATCGTAAACATGAGAGTTATCGACAATTTTCTTTACATCTCTTATTAGATCCCAATGAATGTCTTCATCTAAATCTGACACTCGCCAATTTTTTCTTGTTACCTTATTGAATTGAGATCCACACAGTGGACAGTTTTTTAATTTGAAAACTAATTCAAATGGTTCCTTTAAACTTATATAATTGTCATATATCCATTGACCAATCTCATTTAAACTCCAAAACCATTCTGTCTGGCTTATATGACCAATTTTTCTTTTTCTTATCAACTCATAATGATGATCAAGTCGTTTTTCTCCTTTCTTTGGCTCAGTACCAATAATACTTGCAATAATTCGAGAACCTAATTCCCCTTTTTTACCAAGTATGTTGATAACTTCGAATTTTGTTTGTCCCCATTCTTTTTGTGATTTCGTTCGACCTGAAAAAAGATCTTTGTATATTTTGTAACCGCATTCCTCACATGAAATATAGAGTAAGTTCGATTGGATTTTATTTACTAATTTCTCTAAAGCTACTTGTTTTCGTTTAATATTAAAACCAATAAATCTGTGAAAATCTAGTATACATTGGTTTTGAGAGATAAATAGTTCATAAGTGGATTTTGTTTGATATTTCTTTGTATGAAGTTGCATAGGTTTACCCTTTCGCTTTCTAAGTCTACAAACAATTCCAAATCTGAGAAGTAACTTTTGAACCTGTTTTATCAAAAGTTCTGAGATACTAGAGAAACCTACTCCTCTTTTACGAACAGTATAACCATCAGAGTCAAAAAGACCTTTTAATAAATTAGAGACAATTTCTAAGTCCATATTCAAAATTTTTTCAGAAATGTGCTTTTTTTCCTTAACATCAACCCCACATCTAACTAAAAACTCCCTAAACCATTTATTCTTACCTAAACGGATTTGTGGACATCCATAAACATTTTCCCCTCTTTTAGAACTAATATTTAGCTTATCTGCGATGACCTCAGCATGTGATAAAATATCCTCATCAGAATTTACTAAGAGTGGACTTCCCTTATAGGTTAGTCTTTTATTAATTATTTCCCCTCCAGAATACCCATCCCCCAACATTAAACCGATGAAATAAGCAATTTTAGAGTCAAAATTACAGTCAAAATTATTTAAATTGTTTTCTTGAACAAAGTCACTTAAAGTATACGAAAATGTTTTAATAATGTCTAATCTTCTTACTGTAGCAATTTTGTCAGTTTTCCTAACCATTTCAGCAGGAATAGTCATTTTTTGATTTCTTCTTTTGATATACATCTTATGATTTGGCGTAACTCTAATTGAATAGCCAGAAATTGAAGTGATTTCAATCAAACGCGAGTTACTCCCATTATCTAGAATGTCTTGGGCAGTCATGGGAATAAGTTTGTTGTTTGAAAGAACATGAAGTGGTTGTGATTTATCAAAAATAGAGACCTCAGTTTCAGAAGTTTCATACCATATATGGGTACCTTGTGCAAGACACAATGTAGGTGTTGCGGAAATCACCTTTAACTGATTCTTCTTAAATGCTTTTTCAATAATTCCTCGTTGTCTGGCATTTAAACCCGCATGATGGAACGCAACTCCACTTTTAACACATAATGCAAGCTTTTGACTAAGTTGGTCAGTTTCCTCTACTTCTTTAGCTAATTTCTTCAATTCTTTTAGTGTTTCTTTTGTCAAACTTCTTTTGATGACCGTCCTTACTCTTTTAGCAAATCCTTCAGCATTTCTCCTCGATGAATTGAAAACTAATGCCTGAGCATTCTGCGAAACGACGTCATAAATGAGATTGATTTTGGGATCAGCATTAATATCAGTAACATCGATAGACGTCCCATCATTAAAGTAAACTCTTCCTTCATAATACACGCCCTCTTTAAGTGAGACTGGACGCCAATCACTGAGAATAAGCTTTGCATTCAGCCAATCCGCAATCTCATCTGCATTTCGGATCGTAGCAGACAGTGCTAATATCTGAACATTATGGAGTAAACTGCGCAAACGTGCAATTAGGATCTCGAGAGTTGGTCCTCGGTCTACTTCATCAATTAAGTGGCATTCATCAATTACGATGAGTGAGACGTAATTAATCCATTCTACGTTATGTCGTAATAATGCGTCCATTTTTTCATTTGTAGAAATAATAATGTCTGCACTAGCTAGCCAGCGATCATCAGAATCAAAATCTCCTGACGACATACCTACCCGAAGTCCTAAGGGTTCAAATCTTTGAAATTCCTCGTATTTCTCAGATGCTAGGGCTCGTAATGGACAAAGATAGAGTGTTTTTCCTTTTTGTCGCATAAAATGGTTTAATGCTGCTAATTCGGCAATTAATGTCTTTCCTGAAGCTGTGGGGATTGCCAAGACTAGATTTTCATCCTTCAATAACCCTGCTGCAACAGTTGTGGCTTGTGGTGGATATAATTCTTTAATTCCATCCTTGAGAAGAAAAATATCCTTAACCTGATCATCCAGCTCGAGATCACGGATTAACACCGATCATCACCAAGGGAAGAATTAGAATGGTTATGCTCCTTTCTGTTCATAAACTCGAGCTGCCTCCTCTAAAGAGAGTTCGAATTTTGACGGTCGGGATGTTCGAGTTCTTACCCGAAAGAAAACAGGGTAATTTACAGCATTACCGACTAAAACCGCTTCACCAATCTCCAAATCTGGTAATAGTCTTAGAGTAGATCGATCAATCCCTTCTGACGTCACTGCAATGTGATCAAGGTCATTTGGATTTCTGATTCGCATGATAAGATGAGTATTACATTGTGATAATGCTGTAGTTGAGAGACGAACGGGACGTTGAGAAATAAGACAAAGAGCTGCAAAAAATTTCCTACCCTCTCTTGCTATTGTCTCAATTATTGACTTGCATATAGCTGTTCCTTCTGGACAGAACTGATGGGCTTCTTCGATTATTAATAGAAATGGAGGAATCTTTTGCTTCCTTCTCAGTTCAAAGAGTCGTCGGCAGATATAAGTCGTAAGAAGCTGTTTTTTATACGAAGATATAATTTCAGACAAATCAAAGATATTTATTTTCCCTGGGGTAAGTAAATGATCAAGATTTGGATTTTCTTCATAGCCAAAAAAGGTTGTTCTTTCTAAACCTAGAAGTCGACTTATCAAAGAATCTTTTGTAGTTTGTTTAATTTCTTCTGAGTGATTAATTGAACTAATGATTTCTTTTAATGAAAAAGCCTTGCCAGATTTCCATAAATTTTTGTAAATCTGTTCCAGTGCCCGTAATTGCACTTCTGTTATATCAGGTGCATATTCTCTTATTTGGTAAGCTGAAAGTTGAGGTACTGCTATCTGAACAAAGCTACCTCTAGTCACTTCCGTCATACTTCCATAAATATCATCTTCTTCAAAGCTACTGTATTCTCCATGAGGATCTATTACCACAACTGCTAATCGTCCTTGATCTTGAGATCTCTTGAGTAACTCTTCAATTAGTACTGCTACTGTATAGGACTTACCTGCCCCTGAAATAGCCATAATTGCTATATGTTTCTGTAATAACCGAGTAGGGTCCAAACTTATTTCTAAGGAAGGCTGAATGATTCTTCCTAATTGAATCCCATCCTTTTTTAGACCAAGAAATTCCCGAAGAACAGGAGAACGGCTTCGATAAACCGGCGATCCTGGTGAAACAGGAAAAGAAAGTCTCCTAACTTGATCTTGGAGTTCCCCTAAGGGGCGAGCTGAACAAACAACATAGTTCCATTCATCGGTAGGGAAAATAGACTGTAAAGAACGAGCAGCTTCTTCGTATACTTTTACAGAATCTGCACTGGCAAAATAAGCATTCATCTTTTGGATTTCGGTCACTAAAGCAAGAACGGTTCGTTGATCGAACTCTATCTCAATAAATTCGCCTTTCATTACCCGTATTTTGTCCGAAGATAAGACAAAATCAATTTTTTGCGTAGAAGGAGAGTCTGGTGTAGCAATAACCGTTCCTAATAGAGTACGTTGGGTTCCTAACATATCAATCGCCGTTAATCTTTCAAAACTTAAAAGGTGATCTTTCTCTTCTTTGCATCCATATTCCGGGTTGAAGTGATCGTCGTTGCAATATTCCTATAATAGTGCTAAATTCCTCATTACGGATTCGTGCACGCCCGTCGGCTTCAACAATAGGTGCGGGAACAGAATATCCCGCATGAAATTGTGATAAAGGTAATATTACACTTGCTATCTTATTTGCAATATTCGGGACATGCTTTTTTGATTGGGGATAGGCAAGCTCGATGCGTAATGGGGCGTCATAGGGTGCACATCTTAGAAAGAACGTATAAATAGACGTGTCCAGTGTTGGATCTAAGGGTCTACCTTCTTCTCCAAGCTGCATAACGAAAGACCGATAGCCCAAAGGTAACAAAAAATAGAAGATTTCAATATCCCTTGATGTTTTCAGGATCTTTCGATAGTCAATATCTAGAAGTCCACTGATATTTGAAGCTAATGATGGAAGTGTACGCCCTAGAAATGTAAGGAATTCAGATGTTTTGCTATCTTTGATACACCACGCTATTAATGTATCTTGTTCGTCTGCTAGATTTAGGAATTTTTGCAATGTGTTTTGGAGAGCTGCAGCGTGTTTTTGGACTTCTTGGTTTCCACTAGAGCGTTGATATGAATTGATCACCGATCTTAGTGCACCATCCATAATTATGATGTCGACATGCTTATCTTCTGCTGAAAGAAGGCGATAAGCGGTTTCAAGCTCTTGATGTGTCCTCATTATCCCGGCAAGCGTGTCAAATTCACCTCCCCTCATAGCTTCGGTACTCAACATGAACTTCAGTTCTGGGAGTTTAGATGGGAAATAAGTTGCTTTAAAGATTCCTTTCCTCCCATACGTGATTACTACCGCGATTGCTCGTGTTAACAGGACATCTGCACCTAGAAGAGACTTTACAATTAATCCTCCATCAACTCCACACACTGTAAGCCCGTTCAGATCAGATTGAATAACTTCTTGATATACAAATTCTTCTTCACAGATTTTGTCTTTGTAGTGGAGCGATAAGTCGTTAAATAAGCCGTTTGCCTTGGTTAAGCAATCTGCTAACTTTTTTCGTTCTAACCCTGCCTTGCGGATTACTTTTGCGATATCCTCGAGTTGTTGCGTCAATGATCTAGGAGTTGAACCGCCTATTGATCTCGATTGTAGAGGGATTTCGATCATTCTTCATCTATTCTGTATCTATTCTAAGTCTTTAAAAACCAATTTTAGACCCAACTAAAAATGAAATACGTTCAACCTCAACAGGAATCTCACGTGTCCGTATTCTTCTTTATTTAAAACTTAACAATGCTAACTAATACTTCATAATAATTTCATTTTTTTGACCTGTTAACTGTGTTTAGTTACATGTCCATGAGACTCCCCCCTATTAAGTTTCATATGAATTCTATTAATAATCTTGAAAAAACTCAAAATCCTTTCTATAAACAACGTAATTCCCAACTCTAGGGCGGTTACTATGGAATTAGTAGTGATAGAAGATGATTTGAGCTTAGATTCCACAAAAGTAGTGATGAATCCAACCGATCAATGGTTTGCAGAGTTTTTACATCCCTATTATGTATTTACTAAAGATGGTCAGTATCTCTTTGCAAGTACTCAACCAGGTCGTCGGCCTGATCGTGCATTTTATATGATTCCTAAAGATTACCATTTAGGCTGGAACCAAAAATCTTTCAATGTTGAAATCGGGAAAAAACTATACCAAGTTATCCAGAGATATTTGAGCCATTGTCGGGTTATAGTTCAAGATGGGAATCAAGGAACAAGCGCTTATCGTACTAGTTTGAAAGTAACCATCTCAATAGAAAATCCTCATTCTGCTTATATCGGTTGGTTTGGTCGTCTAATGATTTTTCCGCCCATAGAGGGGTTAAAAACCGATTGCTGGAATTATATTATTCCAGAAAAGCTTCCAAAAGAGGTTATTTCAGAAATACACGAATTTTGGCCTGAGTTTGATCCAGATGAACCATTAACTCTCTATGATTTTACAGAAATCGACAAGGGTATCAGGCGTGTCATGAGTCTCCGTGTGGACTATTTTGGTGGAGCTTATAAGAAGCCACACCTAACTATGATTTGGAATAAAGCTGAACTTGATGGATTAATCTCTTATCATGCGGGTGCAACTGCTTCCCGAGTTATGAAGGGGTTAAGCGGTACAGGAAAGACAACCTTGACTGTAGGTCCTGATATCCAGCAAGATGACGCGTGTCTCGGTAAGCTTATCTACAATGGAGATAATAAGGTTGAAAAAGTTCAGATCATTGGTCTTGAAGCTGCTAGCTTTGCCAAAAGTGAAGGTCTTACTCAAAAAAGCCCCGAATATAAGGGATTAATGAAATCAAGGGATGTTAATCCTGATGGTAGCAAACCGATAGTTCTCGCTCTGAACATCGATTGTGAAGGAATTGAATACCGAATAATGGATGTCAAGGGTCATCAAGTGAAAGTTCCAGTTCAAAAAAATGGAGAAGGAGTTGGTTCCCTGCTATGCACTCAGTATTCTCAAAGCGAGACGACCAATGGTCGCTTCGTATTCCGATTCAATGAACTTAACCCTCGGTGGGGGAAAGAAGAACCATTATGGTTGCAAACAGAAGCTCTCTCATTTAAACGGTTTGATATATTAGAACCGATCATTAGAGTAACCGACCCTGCTACAGCTGTTGCATTAGACTCATCCTGTGAAACTATCATTACATCAGCTATTTCTGGGCAAAGACCTGGTACACGGGTACGAAGATATGCTGCAACTGACTTCATGGTTGGTGAGGAAGCAAATCAAGCAGCAATCAAACTAAAGGTGATGAAAGACATAGGATTAGACTTAGACGGCGGTATAACCTTTTTCATCAATAATGCAGGAATAGTTGGAGCACACGACCTTTCGGGACGTCAAATCCAAATTACCAGTAATAATGGTAATGGATGTATTGATCAAGGTGAAAAAATCTCTGTAGAGGACTCCAAACGATTAATCCATCTAGTAGAGACAAACCAAATTAAAAATTGGATTCCACATCCCTACTTTAATTACTTGATCCCAGACCCTAAAGAATTGGAAGTAGAACACGGACTGATGAATTTTAGGAACCGTTTCAATTTACTTCATTACTACACCCCTGAGGAAATCCTTCAATTTTATCAAAGAGATGCTTCAGAGAGGACAGAATTTCTTGAAGTTCTATTTGACAACCAAACAATCTCGACGCGGCTTCAAGAAATCTTCACTGTGTGGAATGGTAGAAAGCTTCCTACTCCTACAAAGATCCGTAAATTCTATGAAACTCACTACGGAGAAGTGAATTGATTTTAGTTCAATAATTCAGCATGTTATGTCAAAAAACTCTGATTTTCATGCTTCCCCCAATTTTTCAGTGGACTTCATGAGAGATGCTATATTAGATGGTGTGAAAAATCCATCAAAATCACCAAAACGCTGAATATATTCAATAATATGGTTTATAGGTGTCAATGGAAGGGTAAAGATCTGTTTAATGCCTTCTTCCTCACTACCAATGACATTGTCTGTTGTGAATTGAACACCTCGTGCTTTTTGAACTGCGACGACCTTCTCAATGTCGCTAACTAAGTATGCAAGATGATGTACCCGATTTCCATATTTTTTACAATATTTTTGCACAACTGAATCTTCGGTTAGTCCTTCGCTAATTACAAGCACTGGAAGCGTTTCATCCAGTTTATAAGCCGCCGTAATTGCATTTTGTGACTTCACATGGAATTCTTTATATTGCCTATATGGTAAAATGTTCATTAATTGACCTACGGCTTTACTACGTTCTCCTTTTTCAACTCGATAGGCAATATGATCTAACCTGAGTATATATTCGTCAATTCCCGCTTTTTTTCTCTCTTCTTCGATTTTTACCCAATCAGCTGTCATGTGTCTAACTCCTTCGTATCGGCTTTCTTTCCTAAAATACAATTTAAAAATTAATTTTAACAGTTTAAAATGTTAAAAATCGCGTTAAAGGAACGAAACTCTTTTTAAATTATTTTAAAAAGTTAGTGTGGTACATTCTTAATGTGTACAAGATAAGCAAGGATGTTCATTACTCTATGAATGATAAGGGTCGCAGGGACGAGGATTATCCAATATTGAAGTAAAACTCGCTCAGGAAAAGCGATAAATGCTAGAAATAATGCAGTGACAAGAAATCCTAGTTGGTCTAATCCAAAAACTGATTCACCTCGGGGTTTATTGAACCTTCTTTTAATAAATGAGCCTATTATGTCACCCAAAATCGCGCCAAAGGCTAATAAAAAACCTAAAAGCAATGGAAAATCCATTTCAAAGATTAGCAGCTCATTTTGAATAATTCCTGATAAAGTTCCCATTAGTAATCCTCCCAATCCTCCTCGGATAGTTTTCCCATCTCCCAATATGCGATGTCCATCACGAAAATTTCGGTTCATATCAATTGGAGCATTAAATCGCTCCCCGCGTCCCCAAATGGGTGTAAAACCATTAGCTATATACGCTGGTCCAACAAACCAGATTGCGCGCAGAGCTTCTCCAAGAATATCCACTAGTAATCACTTTTTTGGTTTTGGATCTTTTTGCGCCCAATTTTATAATCACTAATATATTTAGGGAATTATCTTCATTTTTTCTGTCTAATATCAAAACTAACTTAATTACAGTCTAGTTTGCATTTTGAAGATAATATGTAATAATTCCTGCAACAATACAAGCAAACATGAAAATTATTGCAAATGACAGCGGTCCTATTCTCTTTTTTTTCGCCATTTCATCGCCTCAATGTCTATTTTTTGAAAATATAGCTTTACATCATTTTTACCTTAGCTTTTTGTTTCACTACGCTATCTTTTCCAAAAATGCCTTCCTCACTGCTAATTTAGCCGTATATGAATCTTCCTCAATAATCTCATACTCCTCGATTTGAATGCGATGTGAAAACCCAGGGGCGAATAAGACCAGGGATTCATATTCTCCCCCTTCTCCAGCGATATTGAGTCCATATTTCTTGTTTAATACCGCTAATTTATCTACATCCGCATGGGTAATAATTTTTCCCAGCCAATTCTTATTTAATCCCATGGATCCCACACTGGAAAAAATAAATTCAAATCCCGCACTAAGTAACTTCCGCATCTCCCTTTCTTGATCAGTATGCCACAGGGGACTAAAAACCTTCAGGTCTAGCAGATCACCGATGTGTTCAATACGTGTGCGTTGATAATTACTATAAAGTGCCCCAGTGATAATCCCCTCGATTTGATAGTCATTAATCGCTTGTTGAATAGCTTTTTGTAAATCGTAGAGTTCATGTTCTTTTTCCCCTGTGGTTTCAAGAAACACAAGGGGAATACCTAGGGCGCGGGCCTGCAGCTTGACAAGTTCAATAGTCGGTGTGTGGAACATATAGGATTCGGGGTTGTGACTGTGGAGGGAAATTAAGCAACGGATCGCATAATTGCGTTGGCGCATCAGGTGGAGTGCGAACAAGCTATCTTTTCCCGAACTGACTAAAGCTCCTAAATTGAGAATAGGTTGAGGATAAAAAGTATAGAGATATTGAGATTTACTTTGATTCTCAATTCTGGCTAAATATAAAATATGTTTGTCGAATTTACTTCCATATTGAGCCGCTTTTTTGGGACGATGTGCAATTTCGGGCGGAATACCTAATTTTTTGGCAACTTCACGTAAAACGATCTTTGTTTCTTCTTCATTAATTTTGAATTTTGCAGGGATTCGCAATGCATATTCTGTGAGCTTATGATCAAGGAAAGGCACTCTGAGTTCAAGTTGGTTTGCCATTGCTATTAGATCATCCCGAGTTGTATTCTTCTCGTACATCGCTCTAATATCCGATAAGCAATCTAAATTAACTTGGGGGCTCATTTTTTGTCTATAATATCCCCCAAAAAGCTCATCAGCACCCAATCCAGAGAAAACATACTTCACTTCATCCCTTTGGGCTAATTCACAGGCAGGGAAAAAAGTAAGAGCAACCCCGACCTTTACCACATTTGAATCTTGAAGTAGAAGAGCAATTTTCTTGAGATAGGTCGGAACCTGATCCTGTTTGATTATTTTATATTTCAACGGAAAATCGAGCTCTTTTGCTACTTTTTTCGCCCACTGTAGATCCTGCGCGTTTTCAGAGGCTGCAGCGGTATAGCAATAGAAAGGAAATCCTTTATGTTTTAGAATATATGCAATTAATGTGGAATCGATCCCACCCGAGAATAAAACTCCAATCTTATGATTAGCTAGACGATTCTCAACAGCATGTGTTAATAATTGAGTTGTTTGGTCAACTATTTCATCTAAATTTTCCGTTAATTCAGGAATTATTGAAAAAAAAGAACGCGGAAACCTATGAAGTTTCCCTGTTTTGATATTATAGTCAAGAATAATACGCGGATTAAGTTCTCGCGGATAAATTCCAACTTTCATTAAGGCTCTTTTTTCCGAGGCAAACGCGAATTTTCCATTTTGTTCATAATACCATAATGGTTTAACTCCAATTTTGTCACGAGCGAGAACCAAATGATCATCTTCCCAATAGGCAAATGCAAATGGACCGTATAGCATTTCAATAGCTGTTTGAATTGTAAGATCGGGTTTTGCCAATATTTCTAGTAAAAGTTCAGCGTCATTTTGAACTGTTACATTAATTCGGCGACTAAGCTCTCTCCAATTGTATATTTCACAATTTGCTACAATTTTTCTTTTATCATCCTTTATTAGCGGTTGTTGGACCTCATTTATCATTGCGTGAAGTAAATGTCCCATAACTTGCGTGGAAGAAGATTTTATGTGTAATCCTTCAGGGTTTTTTGCATATTGCTTCCAATTATCGCCACAGATACCACAACCATCTTGTCCTCGATTCTGCATTTCAGTTAAGCCGACGATTGCTTTATCAATAGCATTCTTAAATCCAAAAAAGCCAATAATGGAGCACATCGGTTTTCCTTGCCTTATATTCCGAAGATTGGAGTAGTAACCTCACATCCATTCCTTGTGACGATAACAGTTACTTCACTTTGAGCAACTAATCCATCCGTTTTTTCAATTAAAGGAGGATAACTTCTTAGCCCTTCATAGTTAAATGACAATTTAGAATCAAGACGTAGGTCAAAGATCCATCTTGAAGCAAATGGAAGAAACCCAAACCTTTTTTCAATCTCCTTTCTTAATGGATTCTTTCCACTTTTCATTAAACTAAAAATCAATGGTCTAGGAGCAT
This sequence comes from Candidatus Hodarchaeota archaeon, assembly GCA_016840025.1. Next base: position 1,960 of record JAEOTF010000453.1, on the reverse strand, counting down.
AATCTACCCATCCTTTTTTCTCTTGGTAAGTAACAAAAGGCTCGATAGCTAAAACCGTTCCTTCTTTTAACTTACGATCATCATTTAATCCTCGGCCTTCGATACTGGGAATCGATATACCTGAATGAAGGTTGTATCTCTCTATCGAATGTCCTGTTAGATTTGCGATAGGACGAAAACCTTCGCTATTTATCGTGCTTTCTACTACTTTTCCAATATCTCCAGGAGTTATACCTGCTCTAATATTATCAATAGCTGCTTCTAATGCAATTTTTGAAGTTTTAATTAACTTTTCTCCATTCATTTGTCCAATTAATTTGGTGGAAGCACAATCTGCTATAAATCCATCTATATGTACTCCAATATCTATTTTTACCATGCATGATTCGTGGATTGTCCGTTTATCATTTGGAGCAGCGGTATCGTGAGCAGCACAGGAATCTATTGAGAAATTTAGCGGGAAAGCGGGTTGAGCTCCCTTGTCTTGAATTCGTCGTTCAACATTTTTGCAGATGCTTAAGATGGAAGCGCCAGGTTGAACTTCCTGCCAACTCTGCCTTAAAACTTCTACTGCAATAGTTCCGGCTTGATTCAGAGCTTCTCTGTTTACCATCGTTCATTTCACAATATTTTTCGTTCATTTACCAAAAATGTTATACTAATTATTTTTGTTTTTCTAGTCTTTGTAGTAATTCTTGCCATTCAGGATCATTCTGCAGATTTTTAAAAGCATCGTTGTCCTTTAAAGCCGTTATCTCATTTGAGATTGTTAAATAGCAAAATTCCCAAACTTGATGCAAGTGTAAATCTTGATATTTAATGAAAAAACTCTTGTTCTTGTTAACATTCTCACGAGAAACATTGTGGTTTGAATTTTTCTAAGAGACATGAATTCTTAGCGGGAAAATAGCTATCCTTGGTGGAGTCCCAGAGATGTATGCAACTCCTTGGACAGATAAAAATCACTGCTCCGGATTAATAAAGCTCATTCATCCTTTTTAGAGGCTGATTTCTCTGGAATCTCCTTTTTTCATTAAGTATCGAGTTTATCAAGTCCATAGATTGTTTAAAAAACTTTTTACCATCTGGAGAATGCAATTCCCATAGTTTCAGAGGTCAGGAGTAAGAATAACATGATCTCGCTCATCTCATGGTCCTCGGGATGAGGAATGAAAGCAACACCTTCGCCTGCTTTGAGATATTTTACTATTTCTAATATAATCTTATCTACAGAGACACCTGCACTCCTTGGATGAGTTGTTTCCATACTTCCTCGAACTTCTTTCTCGCTCACGATATCTTTTATTTGGCGCGGCAAACTTTTGCGAACGAAATCTCTATCAGGAGGTATAAGCATTATTGAACCCTCTGGTGGAAATGTAAAGGCATCAGACTTTTCTATGACCCCTTTTTGTACTTCAATTAGATATTCTGCAATAACTTGCCATGAAATCATTCTAATGAACTTATTAAGGTTGTAGGTAGGAACAGGAATAATCGTTGCGTCTCCTTGTACAACAACAGGCTCTGGCAGGTCTGGATGCCCTGATTTGATCTCTTTACTGAAGTCTGAAGTTCGACCTGCAGGGAGAATTACAGTAACCTCTACTATATCCCCCACCTTAGGGACTCCTATTCTAATTTCTATTCTTCCCCTATACTGGCTTCCTGATGAGGGATTGGGTGTGTTAGTGACAAATTCTTGAGTGAGTAGCACAATAGGGGCTGTTGCAAAAGCATAATCATTCTCTCCAATTTCTATGGGGGGTGGAGGAATCCCCTCAGTTACTGCATCTGGTATAGCGGATGGAACTGTTTCTGGTGCGACTTCAGGTGTAGTTTCTAGCGTTGGCGTAGGGGATGGAATCATTTCTGGTGCGACTTCAGGTGTAGTTTCTAGCGTTGGCGTAGGGGATGGAATCATTTCTGGTGCGACTTCAGGTGTAGTTTCTAGCGTTGG
>JAEOTF010000063.1 GCA_016840025.1 Candidatus Hodarchaeota archaeon | reverse complement strand
AGTCTCCGTAGATGCTGGTACCAAGGAAACTTATGAAAAAATTAGAAAAGGAGGAAAATGGGAGACTCTAATTCACAATATCTCAGAGTTGATTAATGAAAGGAAAAATCGTAATTTGAAAAGACCATTAGTTTCTACAAATTTTGTTTTAATGAAAGATAATTTCAGAGAACTTCCTAAATATGTTAAGAAAATGGAAGAATTAAATGTCGATTCCATATGTGCGGTTAATGTGCATAATGCGTATAGATCAGATTCAGATAGAGGAATATTTGATCTCCCATGGAAAACTAATGAGATAGCGAAAGAGCGAGATCAAATCATTACAGAGACAATGAATCTGAAATTACCTGACAATGTATCTTTGAATTTACCATCATGTATTCCAGATAAACCTTCAGGCGAATGTAGCTTCAATGGCGCATCAACAATGATAATTGGAATTAAAGGAGATGTCTATCCTTGTTGTGTAATTCAATCTCTAGACTATGAAGGAAGATCCGTGGTGCCACCAATGGGTAACGTTTTCCAAGAAGATTTAGAATTAATCCGTAAGAATAGGAAATATGTTGATTTTAGGGAAAAAATGTTGACTGGAAAAGCCCCAAATTCTTTATGCCTTAATTGCCCCTTCTTTTATAAAATGTAGATACCAATGCCAGCTAGTCTATCATTTTTATCGGTTGTTAATTTAGTTCTAAACTTTTTTGAGAAGATAGATATCTTGTGATTTCTGTAAAGATGCAGGAATGTAATCTAATATTTCAAAAAACTTTGAGTAATTATCGTAAACATAATTTATGCTATGGAAGGTCCCAGTCCGTTCAGTTACAATATGAACAAATAATTCCTCATCTAATATTTTCTTATATTTACGTGGAAGTTTGTTTTGGGTATCTGCTCCGTGAAGTGAGATTAGTAATATCGCTTGCGGTTTCATTATTCTTTTAAGCTCTTTTAACCATGCAAACTGTTCTGATTCACTTAGATGGGTAAATACAGATATAGCATATACAAAGTCAAACATTTCATCTTCATATTCGGTTGGAGGTAATGATTTGTTAACACTGAAATTTGCGAAATCAATATTTTTCTGACACCATGATATAGCTTCAGCATCAACATCTGTACCATATATTCTCGAATTCGCCGAATATTTTTTTAACCACCTTATTGTTCTTCCTGGTCCACAGCCGAAATCCAAAATGTTTTGAAATGAACCTAAATCTTTACCAATACTGGATAAAGCTCCTTCAATATTTTTCCGACTTTCTTTACCTGTTCTTAGGAAGTATCCTGCATCCTCTGTGTAAGTTACTTTGTCACGTATATGTGCTGGTGGCAGATTATCTTCATTCTTTTTCTTTAATACTATTATTATTAAACCAATTATGAAAATCAAAAGCAAGATCCATATCAGATGTTTAGATTTGATATTGATTATCAATTCAGTATCTACTCTTCACTATGAGTCTTTAATTCTTAAGACTTCTCTACTTTTCTTTTTCTCGGTTTAAACTTTTCTTCTTAAAATTTTGAAACAAATAATCCATGTCTTTAATTCTAACAGATAGTTTCTCAATACAATTATGAATAGAATAACAATAGTATAATTCTAACAAACGTGTATACAAATGAATAATGATTTAGACTACGCTAGATTAACTTTCTAGCGCGCGCTATAATAAAAAAAGATTTACAGTTTTATCCTGATGCATCAGGTGTTGTGTTTATAAGCGCGCGCTAGGATAATTCCAAATATGCATACGAATGATAATCATGCTAGCTTGATTAGTGCGCGCGTGTAAAGGGGTAATTACAAGATCTGGATTAGGAAAAAGCTACCTGTCAACAACAAAATCAATAATTAAGCAAATGTTCTATATCGTAGATGGAGCTGTTATCTATTATGTCGAGGAGAAATCGGTAGCGCGCGCCCTCCGTGCTATCACAATTAATTCCTTAATACAACCTCTAGGTATGATCTGCAATTGAGTAACAAATTCTTGACTAGAATTAATTTATCTTCATTGCTCTCCTTGATCATTCCCGGCCTTCTTCTGATTTTGCCTCCAATAGCTCTATTACGTTACATCAGTCTATTCGGCGTCAATCTCATTTACATGGACGAATGGGTGATGGTTCGTCTCATCCAAAAAGAGATGAATGGCACATTGACATTTATTGATTTCTTTGGTCAACACAATGAACACAAGATGCCGTTTGCTAAGATGATTATGTTAACTCTTGGTAAATTTACTCAGTATAATACGATTATTGAGATGTACTTCAGTTGGCTAATTATTTGTCTTACCCTGATAATAATTTTCTATATCTATTGGAAAAAGTTCTCACATATCAGTTATTCTAAACGTCTATTATATTTTCTTCCAATCTCTTTCCTGTTATTCACTTTCAAGCAACATGAGAGCATATTGATGGGTTTCACATTTCACATATACTTGATGATATTCGGTACAGTATTGACTTTTTACTTTCTGGATAAGAGTAGGAGAATAGACACCAGTTTTATATTGAGTTTACCAAGCGCAATTTTGGCCTCATACTCGTTCGTGACGGGATTATTGGTATGGCCAGTAGGAATAATCCAATTATTAATTACCGATGGAAAAAAAGACTTGAAAAAGTTAATTTTATGGGGATTGTTTGCTGTTATAACATATACTTCATATTTTTATGACTTTTTTGCTCCACCTAGTTTTGTTAAGTTCCATGCAACGAGTCTAATGACAGCTGGGCGTTATATCTTGGTACTAATAGGGGCGCCACTTTCTGATGGAGTTGCCAACTCAACAGGTTTTGGCCTAGTGACAACGATTACTGGGATATTCATCATCATTTTCCAGCATAAGATGAAACTTTACATAAAAGATAGAATATGGATTTCCTTGGTTATCGTTATTTCTCTGAGCTTAATAGCTATTTCTTTTGGAAGAAGTGGTTTTGGTATCAGTCAAGCTTTATCATCCCGGTATACTCCCATTACACTTTTGGGAATTTCTTCTCTATATCTGCTAGCAATTTCCATTTTCCATAATTCCTCTACTAAAAATAAGAGCTTAGCAGCTCATTTCTTGCTTGCATTAATTCTAGTTGGCGTTGTAGTTTCGTATAGTACAGGATGGGATGAGGGTTACAAAAGTAAACATCGCAATGAGACAGCATTATACATTTTAAAAACTTACAAAATACAATCAAATGAAAGCATTAGGAGATATATTTGTCCAGACGTTGATTGGGTAAGGGGACTAATTAAATTCTCAGAAAAAAATAAATTACATATTTTTAGTGACCCCGCAATAGAAACATCAAAACTTATTATGATTAATCAAAGTACACTTTTTGCTATAGAGTCTATAAATGATAGAACAACATATGGAAAAAATCCTATTATTATTAATTCGAATACTGAGAAAACCATCTATATTGAAGGCTGGGCCGTAGATAAACAATTCAACAATACCGCATCCGCAGTCTTACTCACTCTTGATGAAGAGTTAGATATCCCAACCATTTATGGTCTAGATAGATCAGACATATCTGATCAACTTAATACTCCTAACTTCAGATTCTCTGGGTTTAAAGCATCTCTATCTTCTTCCATCCTTGATGAGGGGACGCATACACTTATTTTAAAAATAGTCACAAAAGACGGAAACAACTATTACTATCCACAACAAAAATTAATTTTCACAATAGTCCGTGATGAAAAGTAGATTATAGCGCGCGCTAATTATGCTCAATTTTTTCATAGACATTCGAAAGAAAGTATGACCCATAAGGCTTTAGAAGAATTTTTGCATTATCTACTGTCAATCCATATTTTACAACCCAATCTTTTAATCTAGTGTAGTTGCCCCGTCGAACTTCAGGATAAGATCTTTGCAAATCAGGTCTTATATTATAGATATCAAGTAGCACCGTCATAGCACGATCCGTTGAGCACTGAAAAGATAGGGAGTAATCTTCTCTGATAAGAGTCAGGTTGGGATTATAATAAGGGTCACCTTCAAATATCATTTTTTTCCATCGTTTTATTATTAAATTTTCATCCTCATCAGGATGGTCTTTCCTAGTTGCCTTCTCGCTATGATTTAATATGCTGTAAGGAGTATAGACAATAGAATATCCCTTCTCTTTCAGACGAAGACAGAGATCTACATCTTGAAAAACAATTTTGAAATTCTCATCAAAACCTCCAACTTCATTGAACACATTTTTTCTAAGCATCATACATGCTCCGGTAACTGCGATACAATTACGAAGTACTCTGTGTAGACCAAAATAGTTTGATGTTTCATATGGGAGACCTCTAAAAGCGTGATTAGCAACACCGCCTGCTCCGAGAACAACTCCTGCATGCTGGATTATATGATGTTTGGATTTGGTTCTACTTTCAGGATAAATTAGGAGTGCACCTACTATTCCAACCTCAGGTCTCTGTGAATGCTCTAACATAGCTTCCAACCAATTTCCATCTACAATTTCAGTATCATTGTTTAGAAAAAGAAGATATTGGCCTTTTGCCAATCTTGCACCTAAATTATTTATTTTTGAGTAGTTGAAAGGATCTTTAAAGTCTTCAATCTTGTATGGAATACTCTTTAGATAGGATATAGTATCAGGATCAGTACTATTATTGTCTAGGACAATTATCTCATAGTTTTTGTAGAGAGTCTTAGTTTCTATACTTTTGATACACCGTTTTAGAAGTTCAACCTTATCTTTAGTCGGTATAATAATACTCACCATAGGGCTTCGATGAACATAATATCTTACTCGATGATGCTCACCGAAACCTTCTAAAACTTCTCCGTCTAAGCCTCGCCTATGCAAAGCTTCTCTTAGTGCTTTCTTTGTGGATGTTCGCGCATGTAGCTTTGCATATAAAGACCCAGCAGCAGAGCCTGGCAGTTTTTGGCAACTGTATAAGGGTTTAGGGATGTGAGCAATCTTATTTGTTAATTCAGTAAATCTTAGTACTAAATCATAGTCTTGACTACCCTCGAATCCTTCACGGAATCCCCCAATCTTATCTACCAAGGTTTTTCTGAATATTGAAAATTGGGATATGTAATTCATAGACATGAGAAGATCGGGAGACCAATCTGGCTTAAAGAAAGGTTCTACTCTCTGACCGTTCAGATCTTTTTGATCTTCATCACTATATAGTAAATCCAGATCACTATTTTGATTTAGTAGCTTCACAAATTCGAATAGGGTGTTAGGTTGAAGTTCGTCATTATGGCCAATAAATGCTATGAATTCACCTTTGGCCATACCCAGCGCTTGATTAGATGTCCCTGCAATTCCCAAATTTTTCTTCAGATATTTTATTCTTATCTGACCATAATTTTGTGAGTACTCAGTTAATATGTTTTTTATTTCTTGTTTTGTTGATGTATCAATAACACAAAGTTCCCATTCACAATAGACCTGCTTAACCACCGATTCTATTGCTGATCTAAACCATTTTTCATTTGCATGATATACCAGCATTACAAGACTGATTAATGGTCTATATGTAAAATTTGAAGCCCTTTGACGTATCTTATGAATTTGATCTTCTGTTAATTCACTGTTTTTCAACCATATTTTATATTGCTCATTAAGGTTGAGTTCAAAAAAACTACTGTTTTGAAGTTGAAAATTTTTTTCTAAAATATTTTGAAGTGAATGTCCAAAACCAAGTAGCAAATTGAGTTTTCCTGTAATATGATTAATAATTCTTCTTAAGTCTTCCATACGGAAAACCTCGGTTGAAAAATTCTGTATTTACTGATTATCCATGCTAAGCTATTCATTTCTTTTACTTCTTTTGCATTTTAAATTCTATCTTTAGATTTAATTTTATGGCCCTAAGGTTCTATTACCAAATCCTATCTGTCCAAGCTATTCTTTTTCATATATAATTTCAGGTAATCAAATAAAAAAAGATGGAACAGATTACTCTATAAAACCCAAAGTGATATCTAATTGATTTAATGCGCGGTAGTAGATGTAGAGATCCAATGAGAATGTTAATAGTCACTCATGGTTTTCCGCCAAAGGAGATTACTGGCACCGAACAACATAGTTACATATTAGCCAAAGAATTGATGAAGAATAATGAAGTTCATGTTTTCAGTCGTAGCGATGGAACAGACTATCACAAATCTATAGAAAGCTATGATAACATTCCTATAAGTAGAATAAACACTCCGAAAATGAGTTCACGTATTAAATTTGAAGATACATATTTAGACGATCATGTTGCTGAAACATTCTCCAATCTATTAGACAAATTTCGTCCAGATATTATACATGTTCAACATTGTATTGCGTTAGGATTTTCTCTCCTTGAGACAGCGATTAAAAAAAACATACCAATCTTATTATTTCTTCACGACTTCTTTTTTATGTGCCACAATATTAACTTACTTAAACCAGATAGTAAAAGATGCACTGGACCAAGAAACGAAAAATATTGTATGGATTGCATTTCTGCATATGAGCCATCTCTAGCTAAAAATGATTCTCAAGAGATTGGAATTAAGAAATATCAGTACGCAAACGAAATATTATCTAAAATCAATTGTATAGCTACACCCTCAGAATTTGTAAAAGAATTATTTGTCAAGAATTTCCCATCGATTTCTGAAATAATAGTATTACCTTTAGGTTTAGACTTTTCATTCCAAAAGAAATTTGTTAGGAAAAAAATGCGGAAATTCATATTTGGATATCTTGGAGCTCTTGGGCCTCATAAGGGAGTCCATTTTCTGATTGAAGCTTTCAAAAATATGAATATGAATAATGTCGAGTTGCGAATTCATGGTGGTGGAGAACCTAAATACCAGGAAGAGATTCAGCAGATAGCTAACAAAAATATTTTTTTCTTTGGCCCATATCCTCATGACAGACTTGCTGAGATTCTGTCAGAGATCGATGTATTGGTCTTACCGTCATTATGCAATGAAAGTTACTCATTCACAATTAGGGAAGCTCTTGCAGTTGGAATTCCAGTTATCACATCAGATCTTAGATCACAGTCAGATGCAATCAAAGAAGGACATAATGGCCTCCATTATGAAAACGGAAATATGTCAGACCTAAAAACAAAATTGGAACTTATAGCAAAAGACAAACAATTATATCAAAAATTAAGTGAAAACGCGATTAGGACTCATATAACTAGTATTCATGAACAGGTAAAACAATTAGAAAGCCTATATTATAAAATAAGTCATTAATTTTTTCAAAGAATTCAATGTTATAAAGATTTTTCATGCAGTATTTGTTTTCTTTTCTGATGTTATAATCAATCGCATTCTTCTAATTAGAAAAAAGTGCATTAAAGTCCTAAACTTTTTTGAGAAGATAAATATCTTGCGATTTCTGTAAGGATTTAGGCGCGCGCTATAATCTGCTCTTTAGTATGAGTCTCTAATTTTTACGAGTTCTTAGTATCTTTCATATAAACTTCATAGCGTTCTTCTTTAGAGGTTGCTAAATAGTTACGGATAAAAGATTTGAACGAGCTATCCTGATGCAACAGGTGTCGTGTTTATTTCATCCAGATCAACAAATCCGTCACCATCATCATCAGCCCATCTGAACACATAGAAAGAATCAGTATAACTTTCCATATCTGGAGCAATAACAAACTTGAAGAACTTACCAGCAGCAAAAGTTCCCTTCCAACCATAACCATACATGTAATAGATAGTATTACCAGAGTTGTCTGTGAATCGCTCAATCAAAAAGGTATCATTAGTACCTGCACCTATCAGTGAGAAATGCATAGCAGTATCATCAAGCCTTGTGCCATTTGCTAAATACAAATAATAAGTAAGTCCAACCTGTCCCCAATAGACCGGTGCAACCCGGTTATTCTCGTAATAGTACCCTGCAGAATTAACTAAAGGCCCACCGAAAAGCACGAATTTACCATCAGACAGTATAATCATACCAGTACCCGTATTGATAACTGATGGATTCGTATCGGTAGTCTCATTCTGACTATTCGAGAACATACCAATAATAAATCCTATCGCAGTCCAATCACTCAAAGACGCAGGATAAACACCTGGAGGTTTTGAACCCTCATAATCAGGATAAATGCAACATACAGTATACTCAGGTGCTTCGATTATTTCGTTGGCATATCTTTCTATTCCACCTTCAGCAATTTTGATCTCTGCATAGTTATCTACATCACTAATTGGATATGCAGGCCACGTTTTACTGGTTGGTCCCGGATAATCGTAATATACAATATTGAATCCAACTATATCACCTGCTGAAATGCTGAAATCGTGT
>JAEOTF010000452.1 GCA_016840025.1 Candidatus Hodarchaeota archaeon | reverse complement strand
TTGACTATGATGTCCATTTTATTAGTTATTAATGGTACAAAACCATTTATTCGTCTTTTAGCTGGAGTAAATGTCATATTAATGTTCATTGTTATTATTTTTGCTCTTTTTATCCAATTATTGATTTTTAAAACAAAGTTTAGATTATCTCGTGTGCATTATCACTTAGATATGAAACATTATCTAGAGAAGAAAGAATTAGTGCCTGAAGACGCTTCCGAATTAATACTACTTCTTCGTTTAGTGAGAAATGGGAACAAATCTTTACAGAAAATTGAATGGCTTTATAGTCACTTGTTATGGCGACTACTTTATTTATTCTTAGGTATAACGTTTGTTTTACTTTTTCTTGCAGTTAGTATGGAAATTTGGTATAGAAGTGATTCAATAGTTTCTATTTTCTCTAAATAGCAGAATAAATTAGTTTTTTAATGATTAGGGTGAGTACATGCGAATAATGGATATTTCTATGACAATTAGGTCAGATATGGTCAGCTATCCTGAAGATCCCCAACCAAAGTTTTCTCCTTGGGATGTTCCTAACGAAGAAAACAGTTTTCGTTCTACATGGATTGAATTGCTCTCCCATACAGGAACTCATGTTGACGCGCCTATCCACCTTTTTCCCAATGGAATAGGAATCGACCAGCTTCAATTAAATTGCTTAATTGGTGATGCAATAGTAGTAGATGTAACAAATAAGGAAAAAATGAGCGTTAATTATTTTAAAACACATAAAGATACGTTAAAAGATAAAATTGTCCTCCTAAAGACGGGAGAAGGAAATTACCTAGAAAAAGGAGTCTTTAGAAAAAATTATCTTGCCCCAGATCGGACTTTAGCTAATTTTTTGGTTGATCAGGGAATTAAAGCAATCGGAATCGACGCATTGTCAATTGATCGTAGTGATATCTTTGAAATAGAAGCACATCCTGTATTTCTAGAAGCAAATATTCCAATAATTGAGGGATTATACTTGGAAGAAGTCAATCCAGGGTCTTATTTTTGTATTTGTCTACCTTTGAAAATTAAAGAACTTGATGGTGCACCTGCTCGAGCAGTTTTAATAGAATTCTAGTTTTGTACTTTAAGATGAAGAAAAGAAAAAAAAAGGTATTTTAAATTCTGGATTCTTGTCTTATTAATAGTCCCTGACATTTACAATTAAATTATTGGTTTCACTGCTTATTGGTAATGAATTCACTAACCATTCAGGTAGTTCACGTGGATCATTATCCAGCATATTATGCCATTCTTCATCACTTAAACGCTTATTCATTGGTTGCTTAAATTCATAATAAGAAAATGTTCCTCCACGAGTTAGTCGTAGATCTCCATTATGATCTTGAACAACAACATATATGACAAAAGGATTGCCCGTAGCTACTTCCAATACTTGTCCTGAATTTGGATCTGTATGCACATCCGCAATTATCGCCATTCTATCATCTGCTTCATTTGTCCATTGTTCATTACTGGGATCATTATAACTGGCTATAAATCCGATTTCTTCACCAGCATAGTTAATGAAATTAATGTCTGAGTCGGAAAGTTTTTCGTTTTCTAATTCCTTAATACTAATTTCTACCAATCGATCAAATATTTCTGCCATTTCGGTTAGCTTGCTATTAAAGCCTTCAATCACTAAGCCCCTATCTTCTAATCCATTTTTCATTAAACGCACTAAACTTCCTAACCGCGTATACACCTCTGGATAGGGTTCTACATATCCTTTAGGAGTTTTAATAATGCTTAATTCTTGAGTATAAGATTGTTTAGCATAAAGTATGGTATCATGACGTAATTCTGCCCATGAACCCATAGCAGTCATCAATGCTTTATCAGTCCAGGCATCACTGAGCATAAAGCCTGGATACCCTTCTGTAGCTGGTTCAAGCAAAGGAAACAAGCAATAGAGCCATAGCCAATAAAGATTTTGAGACCAATCAAACTCAGTAAGGTTACCAAATTCCTCACGAAGCTTTAGAATCTGCGAACTGTAACCTAGATAAGTCTCATTTTCAGCTTGGAGATGGTATGCTGCCCTTGGGCTCCCAAAAACAGAGAACACATCTAACCCCTTGGGGAATAAACGACCTGGCACTTCTGTATGTACTAATTGTTGAAAAATATAGGAATCTGGAATGAATCGTTGCCCCATCAACCTAAATCCTTGAGTTACATTTTCTGACTCCTGAGTCTCTGAAACAAACATTGAATTGATTTGTGGTTTCCTGTAACTCTTCGCTTCGTCAATTATCTCTAAGACCAAAGAATTATTTGCTAACTGGTCACCTTGAGGT
>JAEOTF010000451.1 GCA_016840025.1 Candidatus Hodarchaeota archaeon | reverse complement strand
TCTAGATCTATTATTGGTGCTTTCCCCTTCTTTTACCAACTCCTCATTGACCGCAGTTAATCAATACTGGAGATTAAATTATGGTCTCTATCTTCATGAAGTGATCCAAGTTGAATACCCTGAAGCTCCCGACTGGCCTACTAATGCTACTGAGACAATTGTAATCATTGGTGATGAGACGTACCTGAATTATCGGCTCTCAGGAGCAATATTGACATTAATTCTTGAGGAATATGTCGATCCTGAAAATATCTTTGACAGCCCAGGTGGAACTGTCTCCTTAACTTTTAATGAGGAATATTTAGTGTCAATTCCTGCATATTCTGCTTTCGAGATAATAACTCCAGGCTTAATTGTGTTTGGTATTATTGTACAACCTTCACTTATAGCTGTATTTTTATGCGAAGAATTCCATCCTGATCATCGAACATTTGATAGAATACAACTTGCCTCTCTCTCACCTACTTCCTATGTTCTTGGGACATTGCTGATTCAAATCCCTATTATGATTATGCAGACCATAATTCTTTTCTTAATTTCTGTTCTTTTGGGCTTTTCTCCCAAGGGCGATCTTTTCTTGGGATTTAGTATTACCTTAACTATTCTACCATTTTCTGCAGGTCTTATTTATTTAGCATCATCATTCTTCAGTGATGAAAACTCCGTAGGGAATGTCTTAGGGTGGGGCACACCAATTTTAGGGTTCGCGTCGGGAGCATTCACTGCACTCCCTCATCTAGTCATATTGCCAAATGTCCTCCAAACTTCTACGGGCATGAAAAGAGACCTACTTGTTTGGGATTTCATACCTCTGTATCATGCAAACAATGCGATCAGAAATGTTCTTCTGTGGGATTTTACATTTGAACAAGTGTTAATGGATATAATACTGAATCTCCTTCTTTCATTGATTATGTTTCTAATTGCTGTTTTAATTTTTGCCAAATATAGGTTTAAAAGGAGTTAAGGTGATAGGAATGGTTAAAGCCATAGTTTACTCTGTGAGGGTAATGCGTCAAACCTTCAGAGATTTAGAAAAACTGTCTCTCATATTTATACTTCCTATATTCTTCCTCATTTTTCTTTGGTTTATGTATGGAGACCAAAGTGCAGTTGTCCCATTTGAGGAAGATAAAGACGCCTTCGATGTAGGAGTTGTCAATAATGACAATTTTGTACCTTTATTAGAAATAGAAAATCAGTTCAGATCATATGTTGACGCTGTTACTATTATTCAAGATGATCCTCTTAAGATAGGCTTTGGAGAGTCTTTTATCGCGAACATCAATAAATCAAACCGTCTCCTTACGACCCCTAGCTCCAAAATGCTGCACATTATTCGTTACACAGACATTGATAAGGCAACCGCCGCCGTACAAAGCAGAAGTATATCTCTGTGCTTTATAATAACTGAAAATTTCTCCCAAACAATACTAGCTGGATTAAACCATCGAATAAATGTGACTACAGGTATATCATTTACGAATTTATCGGTGCCTTCTCGATCTATTGCATCTATAGAGTTAATTGGTGACTACAGTTATGCCCCCTTTTCAGATGCGACTTTTCTTCTTGCTAATATGTTGGACAATTATGTAAACCTCTATGCAGGAATAGACTATGGAAAATTTGAGATAGAGCAACAACAAATTAATTCGGTAGGTTTTACCGAGTTTGACACTTATATTCCCGGCTTTTTTATTTTCGTGTTGTTCATGTCAGTTTCTGGTAGTGCGGGAATTCTTGCCGCAGAACGTGTCTCTGGTACATTCGATCGGTTAAAACTAAGTGGTCTAAGTTCTAATAGTCTATTATTGGGACTTTCACTTACACAATTAATCATAACAGCCTTACAGATTGGAGTATTCTTTGTCACGATCTATTTGTTAGGATTTCCTGGTGGAGGTAATCCAATCTATGCTTTTCTAATAGGTCTCGCTGCTATGATTCCTATACAAGGATTAGGATTAATTGTAGCAGCCTTATATGATGATGCAAGACTAGCAAGCGGGATGCCTGGTCTTATTGCTATTCCCTTGAGTTTCTTATCAGGCTCGTGGCTGCCACTACCGAAATGGTCCCTTATCACGGTCGGGGATCATGAGATACAGGTATGGAATTTAAATCCCTGTTACTCTACAAATGAAGGTATTAGAAAGGTGCTTATGTTAGAATATGACCTTGGGCATGTCTTAATGGAAATTTGCTTTATCTTCTCGGTGGGCATCATTATTTTTCTATTAGGAGCCATTTTATTCCAGAAAAAGAGCTATTAACTCTCGCCCACACTATTCGATTTCTTTCCTTGAATGAGAATGATCTATCTATTGCAATTTTGTCCCACAGACCTCACAAAAAGTACTGTTTTGATCTTCAGGAACGTTATCACAGGAAGGACAAATAACATAACCTTTTGAGGGATAAACTGAAGGCTCCATTGTACGGGGAGCTTCTCCTATTACTATATTTGTGCCTTCATAACGGAAGGGGATATCAAGTGAGGAACGTATTCGTATGAGATGTCTTTTTAGTTCTAAGGTTTCCATGCCAACTTCTGTAGCGATCTGTTCCACGCTTATGGTTTGCCCATTATAACTGTGAAGTAACCCTTTAATTAGATCCCGATTTTGTTTTAATTCATAGCCTTTAGCAATACCTGCTCCAATTAACACTAATCCTGGAATGACCGCCCAACCAGTCGTCCAAAAACTGGCTCCTGTAATGATCGAATATAGAAGTCCTACAATGAAAACAAACATAAAGGCAGCTCCGATAAATAGAGGCATAATAAAATCTTCCATTTCGGATTCTTTGTGTTTTTTAGGCATTTTAAATCACTTTTCGGGGATATTAAATCGTTTTTTCTAATAATGAACTAAAGGTACTTGATCTGACATTTAAGAATAAAAAGAGAATAGGAACTTGGTGAAATATGTGATTACTCAAACTAGTTTGGATCAGGTGATGTTAAGCAGAATTGACGATTGCTTTTTACCATTTTTAATGCAATAGCTTCACCAATACCGCTAGATCCACCTGTTATTATAATTCTCAAGGCTCCTTCTGTCAGAATGATTCCACCTTGGATCATAGTGATTCCGTCCTAAATTCCACCAAAGGTTTTTTATAAAATTAAGATAAAATTCAGTGTTTGCTAAAGGAGGTCGTCCTAAATATGTTGAAAGATAAAAATAAAGTCAATTACTTTTTAATTATCATAATAATCATAGCTTTTACTTCCTCACAATCTATCATCGGCTCGGATACATATCCTATTCCTATGAATTCAAAAAAAATGGCGAAAAAAGAAATTATTTCCAAATCAATGAGTCATGAAGTCCTTAATACCACAATCGTAATTAATGGCGAAAATGATTTCAATAATTACAATTTCCCTGGGTTGGGAACTTCTCAAAACCCCTATCTTATTAAGAATTATCAGATAGTGAAT
>JAEOTF010000450.1 GCA_016840025.1 Candidatus Hodarchaeota archaeon | reverse complement strand
GATCCTGTTTAAGAAGGATACTGTCTTACCTTCCCGAGAAAAATTACCAGAATTGACTGTAAAATCCCTTAAAGGCGTAGGACGTCTACATAGAGGTTTTTTAACTACCTTAGGAATACGAACTATCCGTGAGCTTGCGCTAGTAGAAATCGATCAAGGAAGAAGAGCAATTGTCAATCGCAAAGTAATGAAACAGGCAATTACAGCTGCCAAGTTGATTTTACAGTATACGAATCAAGGGGATCTTACTCAGAAGAAAATAATTTTCGCTGGACTAGACCGAGCGGGTAAGACTTCGCTTATTGCTGCTTTGAGGAAAAAAGACCATAATTTCGAAATGAAAGCGACTGTTGGAGCCTTCCCTGAAAGTATCTCACTGTGTGGAGTACCGATTGTTGCGTGGGATTTCGGTGGTCAGAGCCATCTACGGACAATGTATCTACAAAATCCTCGTTTTTTTAGACGTTTGGGACTACTTATTTTTGTGGTTGATTCGAAGGATCCTGATCGATTTGATGAGGCTAAAAAGTACTTCCGAAGAATCTTAGAGCTGGTTAAACATCAAGGTGAAAAGATCTCAGCTATTCTTTTTGCTAACAAATTTGATCACCCAATTGAGATCGATAGTCTTTCACATAGAATTTTCGAAGAATTACGTTTTAATTTCGGAGAGGTTGCTGTAGAGCTTAATTTTCCCTTCTATGCATATCCTACATCTGCTATTCAGTATTTTTTAGCCATTAAAGGTTTTTCACAAGCCCTACGAAAAGTTTCTCCCTCCAGTGAGTTTCTTGATGGTATTCTTGAGGATTTTGCGAATAAACGTGGAGCAGCAGCGTGTATGCTTCTTTCAGATTTAGGTCTATTGCTTGCAGGTTGGTCAAACCTCGATTCAATTGCTCAAGCATCTCTAGAAGATGATATGATGAGACAGTTGGCTGCATTAGAGCAAGATAATCTTGTTGGTGTTTTCCACCCTTTAGAAAATGGCTTGTTTGGCTTTATATACAGGATTGAACTCGGGGAAGGAGAAGGGTTTTTATGGGTGTGTCTGCCTGAAACACTTACTGTAGAACCACCAAGTTTTGAAGAAATTGAAGAGTTGTCAGTTTGGTTCAGATATTTTCTTACAGAAACAACACATGTTTTTCCTAAATCGAAAACCTAACTGATTTAAAGGCTTAAAGAATTAGGAAGTTAATCTGGCTTAATAAGAAGACCTTTACTGAAGTATTTTTCAATTTGATCATCATCATATCCTAATTCGTTCATGATCTCTCGGGAATGCTGACCTAACAGAGGTGGAGGAAGAGTATCTTTTCGTGTTCCAAATACTGGTGAAAATAACGTTATTTTTCCAGCAGTGGGGTGTTCAACCTCAAATAATGATTCCTTATATTTGTTAAGTGCTTCGGGAATTGTTAGAATTTGACAACCTGGAATATGATTCGCTAAAAAGAAATCTTCCCATTCGTCACTAGTTCGTTCTTGAAAAATCTTAGGAAGTTCCTTTTCTAGATACGGGAAATCTAAGAATTTATCCATCAAATCTATTCTGTTTAAACCAGTACAGAAGTTGTTCCAGAACTTAACCTCAAGAGTAGCAAAAGAAATGTGTCTATCATCTTTTGTATGGTAAAGACGATAAAACGGCAAGTAACCAGATAAAAAGTGCTCTTCTCTTTTAGGAGTCGCTCTGTCAGAGAAATAAGTTTGAGCAGCGATAGTAAGCCAAGGAATAACATGATGAGTCATTGAAATATCAAAACTTTGACCTTGTCCACCATTTTTCGCCCTTCCGATCAATGCTGCTAATATTGAGATTACAGCAGGAAGTGCACCTCCACCAATATCAGCAATCTGAACACCAGGTGGACTTGGGTGTTCTTTTGGTCCAGTGACGTCTAATATGCCCGCTTGAGATAGATAATTCAGATCGTGACCTGGGACATTCTGCCAAGTTCCCTCTTGACCATAACCAGAGATGGAGCAATAAATTAGGGAGGGATTGATGGATTTAAGTTTTTCATAACTAACTCTTAAACGATCTGCGGTACGCGGTAGAAAATTATGAATTAATACATCAGCAGTTTTAATTAGATTGTAAAATATCTCCAGTCCTTTACTCTTTGTAATATCAATGCAGAATGATCGTTTATTCCTATTGAGAAGTAAATAGAATAAGGATTCTCCTCCGACAAAGGGGGGATAGTATCGAACTGTATCACCCTTCTTATGTTCAATCTTGATTACATCAGCACCTAGGTCACCTAGGATTTGTGTACAAAAAGGACCAGGTAAATTATAGGTCATATCAATTATTCTAATGTTATCTAAAGGAATACCCTGTACCATTTGACTTCCTCTTGGATCAATGGATGAAGCAATGTTATTTTAAAATCTAAAGGAATCATTCGAGAATAAAATAAGAACTTAGTGAATTTGTACTTTTACTATAATTTTAATGAAGTACCCATTTCCTATAATAGGAATTTCCTGAAATAACTACGATGCCGATATTTGTACCCTTGATTTTCACTACAATGGTTATAGTTATGATACGCCGCCCATCTAAGAATAAAGGATGAAAAAGGTAATTATTTCTGCAGAATTAAAAACTACATCCCAAGGGCTATGTACATAATCCGCAGAAAAGGTATTAGTTCTTTATGAGATGGATTTCTTTATAAAGTGTTGAATCGTTTTGTATTGTAACGATACACATTAGAATGAGATGGATTTAATAATGGTAGTAAGTGTCTCTACTCGAATTCCTGACGATCTTCAAAAACAAATTGACAAAATGGCAGAAGAACATCATATGGATCGAGCTTCCTTTCTTCGTTTACTCCTTACTCTCGGCATGGATGTTAAAAAACGAGAAATAGCTCTAAAAGCTTATCGAAAACGAAAATTAAGCCTTTGGAAAGCCGCTGAACAAGCTG
>JAEOTF010000449.1 GCA_016840025.1 Candidatus Hodarchaeota archaeon | reverse complement strand
TACTTGATTCAGAACTAAGCAGAATGTTGGAAAAGGTATTTAACAAAACAGTTTCGGATGCCGAATTAAGTAAAACCCTTATGTCTCTCGAGATAAAAGGACTCATCCATGTATTAGAGATAAAGAAAAATACAAGGCGAATTAATAGAATTAAGGAAGATCATTCCTTCCTTCCTGTAGGCGAAGATTAGGAATCGGATGAGATTAGGAAATATTAGACAAGCGATTTAAGAAGAGAGAAGAAAGAATGACCCATGTTGTTGAATCAGAATCAGTTGACAAGTACGTTTTAAAAGTAGTCCTTCTAGGTGACGGACACGTAGGTAAAACAAGCTTACGACATCGGTATCTCGGAGAACAACTTCCTACCACCTATATGGCTACAATTGGCGCTGATTTTGCCATCAAGACGCTGATGATCGACAATTATGAAGTAAAGTTCAATATTTGGGATTTAGCGGGACAACCTCGATTTAAAGAAGTACGAGGTATGTTTTTTCAAGGTACAAATGGTGCAATGTTCGTGTATGATCTTACTAATCCTCAATCATTGACAAATCTACGCGAGTGGGTTGATGAACTAAGAACGAATTGCTTGTCGAAGGATATTCCTTCAATAGTTCTTGGGAACAAAATTGATCTTGTATCAGAAGTTGACATTACCGAAGCAAAAAAAGTTGCCGAAGAAATTGCTCCTAATACTCCCCATCTTCTCACAAGTGCTCTCACAGGTGAAAATGTTGATTTAGCATTCGACTCCATTGGACGGAGAATGCTAGCAACCATTGAACCACAAGATTGACCTCTTCCATTTAACAAACTGAGAGATTTCTTTTTTCCATTCACTACTTATAATTGCTAAACATTTTACCCACAATCATTCCTCCCATTATTCTAAGTAAGATATTCGATAATTGTTGTGTCAAGAGATTCCCTGTTGCAATTTTAAACCTTTTCCGAACTTTTCGAGCATAGTTCCATTCTTCCGCTAATTCCCTCTTGATTCCTTGGATATATTTGTTTGAATTGAAAAAAGGTGGAGAGATTGCTTCGGTTAGACAAATAGCTGATTTGAAAGTATTACACATTCCTCCTCCATTTATTGGATTAGCAAGACCTATGCTGTCCCCTACTCCCACAAATATTGTGTCATTATGAATAGAGTAGAAAGGTTTCTCTAATGTATTAACATCGGATGGCACTTTTCCCCCTCTGACGTTTTCTCGCGGAATTTCTAGGTTTAAGTTTGTTTTTTTGTTGACCAGTTTAATAAAGCGCTCAAATCCTTTTTGAAGCGTGATTCCTGGTCCTAGCTGACGCCCCCAGCCAATATTGACTCGATTCAACTTTGGAAAAACCCATCCATAGCCTGTTGTGCGTGTATTCATTTCAAAGAGTACTTCATTATACTGTGTATTTGTAGGAATTTCTGCGATTCTACAAACAGCTTTTTCCTCTGTTTTGTAATTTCTTCCCAATAGGGCCGCTGCTAACCGATTGAAACCCGTTGCAACTACGATTACATCCATTTCTTCACATAGTTCTTCGATATCGGAACCTAATCCAATTTTTCTTTGCTTTATTGATACTCCCAGTTCCTGAGCTCTTTTGCATAATTTCTCTTGTAGTTCTTGGCGAGAAAGGTTATATTGAATAACTTTCCCTGCTATTTCTTCATATCTCCGACTATTTATTAAAAAGACATACTTAGGTGTACCGTATTTATCCTCTAGAGCTACTCCATGATCTTCTAACCATTTGACATATTCAGCACTAAGAATCCCCCCACAGGGTTTGTCCCATGGAAGTCTATGTTCATAAACTGTGGTTTCAACTCCTTTTCCCCGAAGAAGAATAGCTGTTGAGAAGCCTCCCACGTTACCCCCAATAATTCCGACTTTCACAATTTTTCATCCTAACTTTTCTTTTTCTAGACCGAAGATTTTTCGATAGAAGTAATGACATTAATATGCATATTTCCCATTCAAACGCGGGTATTTCACTTCTTTTCCCCATTCCTGTAAAAGTTTCACCTTCCTTCACCCTTTCGTATTTGTAATCTGCAAAATCTTTCCACTCGTCATAATAGCTTTCTCGTATCTCATCATCATCGGTTTCTCGAAGTATTAACCCGATTTCCACAGCTTCAGTCTCATTAATCGGAACTTTTCCAATATTATCCAAATCAACGCTATTAATCTCGTCATTTTCCAATAACTTATTCCAAGCAATTTTCAAATCATCAAATGAGTCATGTATCATTGTTTCAAAGAGTAATAAAATCGCTTGAGCGCGTTGATAGGCTAGAACTTCATCAAGGACAAACAGATCAGATATATTCGAATTTAGTACAAGCTCACCAAGATTAGGAGTCTGCTCTATTCGTTGTTCGATCTCGGTTTGTGTCATCGTATTAAAAAGTGTAACGAGGTTTTGAAACAGTTCTGGTGTGATCTGAATAATATATTTCGTAGCAGGGTTAATAGGTGGGTTGCCACTGATCAAATTTATTGTTTGTCCTCCAGGATTATGTTCGTAATCTTCAATGCTCAGGAGGAACGCTAAGAATCGAGCACAAAATTCTAATGTAAATGGATCTTGCAATGCATTTGTGAGAACTGCACATGCCTTATGATCGAAAAAAGTTTCATTTAACCTCCCCTGTTCTATTTGAAGATTTGAATCAAAGACTAAAGGTGGATTTCTAGACCAACCTGCCCCTACTAACCCATTATATATATCCATTGTGTTGATATAATCACTATACTGCAGTAAACTTCCATTCCCGTTTGCATATGTGTGGGTTAGTAACATCCATCCTTCCTCCCATCCGTAGGTTTGAAGAATAGTCTCAAAAATCCTTATAGCCATGGAGTTTGTGTTTTTCAGTATAGGTAATCCCAAAAGTTCATAATATTGTTTTTCTGTAAGATGTGTCCAAGTTGAAGGAGTGCTGATATTATATTGACTTAATACTGCTTGATTACTTATTATTCCATATGAAGAAAGGGAATACCCCGTATAGAAGTAGTCACTTTCGTTTGATTTTCCCCAAAACTGATCAAACTTTGAATTATTGTAAGCTATCACTTTCTCAAGTAATGAAAGAAAAGTATTATTCCCGTATCCATGAATGTTCATTTCTGGCAAGAAGTCTTCAATATCGTTGAAGGTAGCAAGAAGTCTGGAAGATATAGGAAGAAGAGACTTTTGCGCCTCTCTCGTTAAGTTCATAGCTAATTGGAGGAATGATTGTGGATCAGCACCCATAGCTAAAGCTAATGTAGGATCTTCTTCAATAGTCTGCCTCCATAGTCTAGGATCACGCATCACTTGTTCAATTTGGTCAGTGGAATTAATCAGACGGTTATCATCTTTATCTCGATTAAACTGTGAGCTGATAAAACCTTGGAAAAATTTAAGGTTTTTACTCGGATTAATGCCCTCTGATATTAGTATGCGTATTTTCGCTGTCTGAATGAGACTCTCCTGAGATGCCTTGGATTTCTTTTTAAATAACTCTTGATTCTCATCTTTAGAACTGCTGAATACAGGAGAGGACATAGTATACGCTGTCGAGAATCCTCTTATCATAGTAAGAATAAGGAAAATGTAGAAAAGGATCTTTAGTTTGGATTGCAGTTGTAGACGGCTATTTCTGGTCAATTCTACTCAATTTATGTGGGTTGAGTCAAAAAGCACTTAAAATTTACTTAGGACAGGTCGAGATCCTTCATTGATAACCTTTCTAATAAAGAGAGGTATCTTCTAAGCGAACCTTTTCTTCCTTTTTCTTCAGTTTTTAAGGAAAGTTTTTTCGGAAGATCAAAAAATTGGATGAATGAAGAAAATATTAGAATTGAGGACTTTAATCAATGTCATCCGAGCTTAATTGTCAAATTTGTGGCAAAAATTTACATAATGAGCTTTATTGTCAAAATTGTGGAATTACAATCTGCGAAGACTGTGCTGTATCTCATTGGTCAGAATCATTCTGGAAAAGAGGTAGTTTTGAGCAACAAGTCTTGTGTCCTCAATGTAATCGTCGATCTAGACTGATTAGGCTTGCTACATCTATCGCTTTGTTAGTTTTCTTCTTAATCCCTATCCTAGGAGTCTTGATCGGTTATAGTGGATATTAATCCTAATCGTCTCCAAAATCGTCATAATCGAAGTCGTCGTCACCAGTTCCCATAGTGGGATCGTCTTCTTCTCCAACTTCATCGGGTTTGTGTCTCCTGTCAGCATCTGCGAGTTCGGGATACCTTTCTCTTCCTCTCCTGTCGTTATAGCCCCATTCTGCCTCTAATGCATGAGGAGAATCCCCAGCACGCATCCTTTGAGTTTGAATTTCCATTGCAGTTGTTAAATTGAATAAGGGAATTAGTGCTTCATCCGGAATAATTCCTAAATCAGAGAGATAGATAGGCACCGCATTAATTACTGCATATAATCCAATAAGAATTCCCACTCCATGCACAAAAGCTAGTAATATGGTATAACCCTCAAAATATGTGTCAGATATCCACAATTGGGATCCCAAAAAGAGACCAAGGAATAAAAGTCCATTGAAATAAATGAAACGCTGAAAAATGCTCGGTTCCTCTTTTAAAACTCGTTGAAGGTAATTAACCCCGGTAACAGTTACTAGAACCATTAAAAAGATATCAATGGTTTGTGAGAAGTCTAGATAGTCAAAGAGTGCAAATAAAGCCGTCATTGCCTTTAAACTGAGAAAGAGAAAAATTAACATAGAGTTAAATCCTGAAAACGCTAACGTACGGATGGGAGCGCGGGGGAATGTACCTCCAACATACCCCAAATAGGCTATAGTTAGATATAATCCTACTAATGCAATACTAAGAGCTGGTAAGATAGGAATAATTCCGGTATTATTCATTTCTAAAGTGTAAGGAAGAATTAATCCAATAATTCCTGCCCAGATGAGATTTAAGATAATTCCTACTATCCATATCAAGTAAGCTGTTGAGGCTTCTCCTTCTTGCTGGCCTAATAGCTGCAATGAGATATGTTTAGCGGTATAGATGAAAATAAAGGCTTGTAGAAAGAGACCCAGTAATAGAATCGGGTATCCAATTGTATTGATATCGGAATCTATGAGAGAGGTTGAAATTGAGTCAACCAACAAGAATGTTAAAGAAAATAATACTCCAAAAAGCAATAGAAAGGGAATTGAACGCTTTAACAAGGTATGATAAAGCTTCTTTGATAGAGAGAGAAAAGCAACAATTAAATAGGTTAGAGAAAAAGTAATTCCCACTTTCCAAATTAGGATAAATTCCTCTTGGACTGATAAGCTTAAGATTGTAAGTACATAACAGAGAAAAATTAGTATTTGATGAATCATAGTTTAGTAATCTGTTAATATGCTTAAAAAAAATATTCATTTCTTAAATCAATCTTGCATTATTTTAATTTTGAGGTAATATAATGGTATCTAAGTATCTTGTTTGTGGAGCAGGAAGAGTTGGTATTGAACTTTCCTGTTTTTTAGCATCCTTTGGTTACGAAATTACCTTAATTGATCTAAAATTTGAACCTCGTACTTATGAGATTATTAGAGAGTACAAAGATAAGATCAGAATTGTAACGGGTGACGCTTCCTCAGAAGAAGTTCTTGAAAAAGGTGGAATTGGAACAGCGATCTGTTTTTTCTCTACGATTGGCAATTATACTGCAAATGTACGAACAATCTTAGCTGCTCGAAGATGGAGAGAAGTGAAAGAGAAACACCAAGACTTAAAGATCATTGCACGAGCATCTAACGAACAGGAAGCTGCTCTACTTCATGATCTTGCTGATCATATACTATTTCCTGAGGAAGAGGGGTCTTGGGAAATTGCTGCCATTGTTCGTACTATGAAGGAAAAGCATTTAACTCAAATAGCTTTTCAATATGACCTTTCATCTTCTGCACTCATAAAAGTCCTTCAACTCCTAGATAAAGACTACATCGCGGTTTACTTCGAAAGAATAACTCGAACAAGGGATGGAAGGGGGAATTATATCGCCCATGTTAAAGGATGGACTGAAGGAGAAACTAAATCTCTGAACAAAATTACTGGTGTTGAAGAGTTGGCAATAACGTCTGGTGCTCCCATTCCAACTCCTCAGGATGCTCAGATAGAGGTGATATAAGTTGAATGTCAAGACTGTGTTTTCTTCAATTCGATATATCATCCTAGGCTATCGGTTTCAATTGCTTGCTGCAGGGCTATCCATTCTTTTAGGAGCATTAATTTACATTTTAGAGCCTGTAAGGGAAGGGATATCCCTAGATGAAGCGATATGGGACTCTTTCAGTACTATTCTTCTCGCCCAACGTCCTTCAGCAGGGCTAAATGATGATTTGCCGCCTTTTTCTAATGCTTTCTCCATTTTAGGAATTTTTGTGGTTTATGGGATCGTAGCTTCAGTTATTGGCAAATTACTTGCGGATTTTAGCGGTACAAGTTTTGAGGAAGTTCGTTCATGGAGTGATGCAAGGGAACAGATCAAAGCAATGGATCAACATGTAGTTGTCTGCGGTTTAGGGCGTGTAGGTCGCTCTGTTGCCGCTGCCCTTTCTGAGTCTGGAATCCCGGTAGTAGGAATTGATAACCAACAGAAAAAAATAGAATTGCCAATTGAAAATGAGCCCATAGGCTGGATAAAGTTTCCACCTTCCGAATTGAAGTCTAAAGGTGAACACCAACGGAATATCCCCGCTATTATTGGGGAAGATGTCGTTGACTGTCTTAACCGGGTTAATTATGAGCGAGCGGCGAGTATTTGTGTGCTTCCTGGAAATTTTGCAGCTTCATTGTACTATGTGATGGCAGCAAAAAGTAGTAATCCCCGCGCAAATGTTCTGACGCGAACAGCGTATCCTGATCAAACACGCGATCTTTTACAGAGTGGAGCCGATCTTACAATCTCGGTCAAAAGATCAGGAAGTATAGAAATGGCGCTGCTGGCAGACTGTATTACCCAAAATCCATTTAAAGCAGCATTTTTGATTGAAGATACGTTATTTATCTCCTTTCTTGCAGAAGTTCTACAAAAGGGGATTAAAATCGTTCATTCTAGACGATGGCTGATTAAAGCGGATCTTTATCACGTAAGCTTATTAATTGAGCTACCAGCGACTCTAAATGCGGCTGAATTTCAGGAAATGATAAAGCGGTATCAAACGGAGAGAGATTAGAGGGAAACGTGACAGTAAACTCCCCTCTTCATCCCTGGATAGCCTTTTATACTATTATCCCCCTTTTTTTCATCATTCTTTAACTATCATGTAAGCAGATGAGATTAGGTAAGGGATAAACATGAGAAAGTTAACAATTAACAAGCGTTTAAGATTGCTCCTAACAGGGAGTTTGATGGTTGTCCTGCTGATAAACATCTTCATTGTGGAAACCGCGCAGTTGAGCACACCTATGAAAGGGATAACTCAAATTAATTCGTTAAAAACAACTGAAAAATCTTCCCCGCGCGCTCCTCAGTCCACTTCTAATATGAATGTGACATTCCACCAGTCGTGGAGCACTGCTTGGCCTTTTGATATTGCGATCAATTCCACTGGATATGTTTATGTCACGGATATTTCTCCTAACAACCGCGTTAATCTTTTTACTAGCAACGGAACGTCTGTTACTAACTGGGGGGGTATTGGCACTGGAGATGGGCAATTTGACAATCCAAGAGGCATTGCGATCAATTCCACAGGCTATGTCTATGTCTCAGATTCTAACAATGATCGTGTACAGGTCTTTACCAATAATGGCACATTTATTCGGAAGTGGGGGTCTACTGGTTCCGGGGATGGGCAGCTTGATTCCCCTAGGGGTATTGCGATCAATGCTACTGGGGATGTTTATGTCGCTGAGGGCAATAATCATCGTGTACAGGTCTTTACGAGTAACGGCACATTTATTCGGAAGTGGGGGTCTACTGGTTCCGGGGATGGGCAGTTTACCAATCCTAGTGGTATTACAATAGATAAATTAGGCTATGTATATGTCACAGATTCTAACAATGATCGTGTACAGGTCTTTACCAATAATGGCACATTTGTTCGGAAATGGGGGTCTACTGGTTCTGGGGATGGGCAATTTGATAACCCTGTGGGAATTGCAGTTGATGACTTAGGTTATGTATATGTCGCTGATACTAATAATGGGCGGGTTCAGGTTTTTACTCGCATGGGAACATTCATCGGAAAGTGGGATACTCAGCTTTCAGATCCTACAGGCATAGCGTTCAATAACACAGGTGACATATATGTTGCTGACCTTATAGCGAGTAACATAGATGTCTTTTCTATTGTTTTTATACCCCAACTGTATATCGGTGTCCAACAGCTTCTCGCCACCAACAAAACTATCAATGTTACCTTTATCGCTGCGGACAATACCGGTGCTGCTTTACCAGATGTTTTGGTGGAGATATCGAACAGTACACATGACTGGGCAGGTTCCACCACTTACAGAGGACAGTATAATCTCACGCTGGCTTACACCCCCAATCAATTCACCCTCGCGGTCAATGCCTCAAAAAGTGGCTATTTACCAGACAACGAGACGTTTGTGATTTACATTGACCCGCCTGCCGTAGACTACACCCCGCCTGTGGACGAATTAGATCCTTCTGCCCTGATCAGCTTCAGCATGTTCGTGTTGATCTTTGTGGGCCCGTGGGTCGCGTTGACCGTGGGGCAGTGGAAACAGCGCAGGAAAAAGAACGGAGAATAATCATAGCTGTTAATCTGTGTTAACTCGGGTCGTAGAAACGCAGGCAACCACTTACGATGCATCAGTTATTGCACGATTAGGTTAGGAATTTAAGTCGTAGTAAATACAACATATCATAAGGTGAGAAAATAATGGCAAAACGCTCTGTATTTGTATCTTCAAAAGAGCTCATAGAAAGACTGAGAAAGGCGAAGAAAAAACACCCTAATCTTTTAACGGGTGAAAATTTATTGGCTGCGATTCGTGAGGAATTAAAACATGAGCAATGACGGCTTCATAAGTTTAGTACGTTTCATGGATTAATTTAGAGAAAAAGGATTAGTTCTTCAAAGTGATGGAATGTTTTTGTAAAGAATTATTTGGTTTAGTAGTGGGAAACATCGGTACTGAGGAAGACGAGTTTAATATTTCGCATCCAGCCGTTTCAAGCGGGTTTGCTGGAAATCGTCATACGTGTGTTTCAGGGTCGCAAAGGTGGTGTCCCACTGGGTGAGTTCGGGACGTAAAAAGGCAGGAAGCCACTTAGGTTTCATCAATTGTTGTGCGAAGGAGAAAAACTCTTCATAGGACTGAAAGACTTCGCGAACGTAATCAGCACTGGCTTCCAACTCTTCTAGACTCTCATGATTTTTGATAACAGTGATCCTCTCTTGGAATTGCTGCACATACTGTCGAAAGTGCTGATGTAACAAGGTGAGGTCTTGTTGTAGTCTAGGGAGGTGATAGGCAATATACCCTACCCACGCCCCGAGCACCGTCAAACTAAGTATAAGAAGACCTAACAGACTACGGGTGAGTGGATTATCCCAATAGTTACGCGGATGTCCCCACCAATTATGATCTAACCCATCTAGGAAGAAATCATTATCTGAGTCATTGTCATGGGGGTCAGTTTCAAGATGGTATTCCTGTAGGTTAGTGAGTCCATCTTTATCGGGATCGTTATGAGCGTCATTTGCGAGTGGATTTAGCCCCATTTGCACTTCCCAGCCATCTGGTATACCATCAGTATCTGAATCGGAATTAAGAGGATCAGTTCCTATAATTACTTCATAGATATTGGATATTCCATCACCGTCAGAGTCAGAATCAGGAGTAAAAACGAGAGGGAAGGGGTCTTGGTTGTATGCAGTCCCATCTATGACATATGGTTTATCCACTATGCCATCGTTGTTAGTATCTGGGCTTATCCACTTATCCCAGTAATTAAAAGTAAAAATATTTCCTACACCATCGTCGTTAGCTTGAGAATCAGTTCCCCCCGCATTATTACGAGAAAAAAGATTATAGTGCACCTCATTAGTCCTTGAGGTGGATGAAAGGTGAATTCCATACCTGCTGTTGTTGAAGATCGTGTTACCTGTCAGGGTACTACCTCTAGACCCATAAAGAGAAATCCCATGCCCAATATTGTCAATTATCTTGTTGTCTAACAGGTTGATATCACTGGAAAGGTAAGAGTTAGTCCCATCTCCCATGTTCTTGGTGACTGAATTGTGTATCATCGAATTATTCCCAGAGGAGAGAACGAAAATTCCATCCAATGTATTTTCAGTCACTATATTGTTGAATAGAGTGTTATTCTCAGATCTCATTAGGTAAATTCCATAGTTGGTATTGTTACTGATCGAATTTCCTGCCAGTGTGCTGCTCACAGACATGTAAAGCCGAACTCCAGCTGCTATGTGGCTGGTGATCGTATTGTTGAATAAGCTGCTATTTCCAGATTCCCAAAGGTCAATTCCATGTCTCCTATTGTTGGTGATCGTATTGCCTATCAAGGTGCTATTCCAACTGTAGGACAGTCCAATTCCATCCCTTGTGTTGTTGGTAATCGTATTATTGATTAAATAGCCATTTTCTACATTAACAAGGCTAATACCATTCACCCCTCCCTTAATGAGACAATTCCTGATCTGAAAATAAACATCTGTATTATATATAGTTATCAAGTTATTGTCCTCAGTCCCCATAATATTCAATCCATCGATCACATATGGATTTCCTTCACTACCATCCCCAAGCCACCCTTCCGTACTAGCTTGGGTACTAAAATTTCCATTTCCGTCAATCATAATGGGAGTATGGGGTGTATAACCTAGTATAGAGATCATAGACATAGATGAAGTTGACGCGTTACCTCGTGATGAAGTACCATGGGTAGAAAAGGGCTCTTTAAGAGCAGAAAAATTGTATTTCACCTTAGATACTTTTGTAGATGATGAAACAGGGCAGTCATTAATAGGATTAAGAGAAGACTGTTGAGCAATCGAAAAAGGAGGCGTATGAACTCGTACTCCCGCTGCAATGATGAAACAATAGAGTAAGGTGAGAAATACTAGTAATTTCAGGATGAATCCACCGAGCAGAAGATCAGAGATATTGGGTCTGATCAGTTATAAACCTTTATATCCGTTTCTTCGTTTGTCGCCGAAAAAGAACAAAAAAGAAGAGTGTGCAAAAAGCTAAAAAGAGAGCTATACATAAGAAAAAAGCTAAGGAACAGGAAACACTAGGGACTATTGATAAACAAATGGTAAAAAGAATGTTAAAAGGGAAAAAAATCCAAACACAAAGGAAAGTTATGAAAAAGAAGTAAAAGAGAAAAAAGGAATATAAAATTGAATTAGGAGAGTAGTTTTTAGCTATCTTTTGGACTACCATTTTCGATTTTCATTGAGCTAAGTCAAGTTCTGGAGTGGAGATTTGACCAAAATTAAGGTCATTTTTGGAGTTATGCCATAGCATAATGAAGTCT
>JAEOTF010000448.1 GCA_016840025.1 Candidatus Hodarchaeota archaeon | reverse complement strand
CGAGTTTTCGGAAGCTGCTAAAGAGACGCGAACAGAGCCCCTTTCGGGGAATAAAGGACAAAGAGCGGAGTACCAAGAAAGAACTCAAAAAAAATTAGAAATACCCTTCATTAGCATTTATTTTTGAAATCTAAGGTTTCTTAGGTCATTTTATAGTTTTTCTTGATCAAAAAACCAACAACCCATCGCTATCTATTTATACAAATATGACTGTTTAATTCTCAAATTCAGGGTGTTCTAAGATTTAGAACACTAAAGAAGAGTAGAAAAGTTTTTATATTCCTTTTCACAATCAAAAGAACTGTTATTTAAACTCATCTTTGGATAAAAAACCATTGAGAATGAATAAGCAGAAAAACACGATAATTGTGGAGTTTGAAAGAGTAAAATAATGTAGAAGTGAGTAAAAGATAGGAGATAATAGCAGATCTTGAAAAAAAAGGATATAATCCTAACAATTATCATACTACAACTGGTTCTGTTTTCTCATTTCGGAAATGCAGTGGAAAATCCTATCAATTCCTCCATTGGAGAGGGACTTCCCTTTTATAAATCCCAAACACCCGTTTTTCAAGCATTGAATGACTCTACAACTGAAAAAACTAGTTCTTTGCCATCGATACTCCGAATTGGTGTAGAAACCCCAGTATCTCATCTTATAAAGTATCCTCCTACTTTTGATCCGTTAATAATTGGATGGGTTAATGATGCGTTGCGTAATTCTCTACTCTATGAGACTTTAGTTCAGTACGATCCTCAAACAGGTGAGTTAATTCCAGGATTGGTCACACAATGGGTTGTTTCTAACGATGCCAAGCATTGGACATTCTATCTGCGTGAGGATGTTCGTTTTCATGATGAATCAAAGTTTAATGCCTCTAGTGTGGAATTTACTTTTAAAAGACTGAGTGATCCAGAGCATCCAGCTTATGTTGATCCTGAACCTTACATTAGTTTCACGAATTATTCATTTACTTCAATTGATATTGACAATGAATTCCAAATTACTCTAAATTTTAATAAATCCCATGCAGCATTTGTTCATGAATGCCCCACCATTCCGATAGCTTCCCCTAATAGTTTTTATGAAAATGGAACGATCATGTTTCCCATTGGAACAGGACCTTATTCTCTTAATTCCTCAATTGGTAGTAACACAATACAACATAGTTCTTTCACTCGGTTTCCAGATTATTATCAAGGCTTACCACCTTTTGAGCAGATCTATTATATTAATCAGGAGAGTTTTAAGAATAATATTACAGACCATTCTATTGACGTTATTCTGCCACTTTCTACAGTTTCCGAACAGTTGCACAATGATGAATACTGGAAAGTAATTGTCAGCAAAGAGGTGGAATGGTTTCAAATGGGCTTTTTTAACCATAATCACATTAAATTAAAAGATAAGGTTGTCCGATTAGCAATTAATTATGCAATAGACCGGTGGGACTACATAACCAAACTTAATTTAGTTGAAACTGCAGGACCGATGACAAATCTCCTCTCCCCCACTATATTATTTCATGATGAATCAATTCTTGGTTTTCCTTACAATGTAAGCTTGGCGAATGAACTTTTGGATCAAGCAGGATATACTAAAGATGCGGAAGGTTGGCGTTTCGCTCTTAGGATCGTTGGTAGTGCAAACCGTCGCTCAGAAGTAATTGGTTCCTATTTAGAAGCTATAGGTATATATCCTATCCCTATTTTTTCAGAAGATTGGGGTAAGGACTGGAGAGAAGGTAATTATGATATACTCCTCTTTGGAGCCTCTGAAACTTATGATCCTGATTTCATTCGTCGTTATCTTCATTCCTCTATTTTAACTAATACAGGAAAGTATAAAAACGCTACAATAGATGAACTCTTAACTCTAGGAGCTCAGAGTCCTGTACCACAAGAAAGAGAATATTATTATCACCAGTTACAGCCATTAATTCAAGAAGAAGCACCTTATCTTTTCTTAACGTACAATCATAATGTTTATGCCGTTGCAGCTCATCTTACTCCTTATATATTTATAAATAAGATAGCAGCATTCAGTTTCAATTATTCATTACCAAGTGAGAATTCTTTTGAGAATTCCAAACGTAAAAACAGCCATTCAATAGAAAAGGAACAAGAATTTCAGATAAATGAGAATGTCCACAATCTAGCTTATTATACAAATGTTGAAATCTCGGAATATCCCATTTATTTCCCTTTTACTGATGCAATAATCTCAACCATTAACCAACAACGACTTACCGTGGATTTGACAATGAGTCACAATCTGAAAACATTTCTACCTACTCAAGACGAATCTGGGAAATTTATTCGAGTAATAAGTGACAATGAGGATGTTAATTACCGATTAAGATGTTATTATGACCTTGATGAAGTTGAGGGCATACCTCAAAAGCAATTAATACTGTTTCAATATATTAAAAAGGAAAATTCATGGAAAGAATTAGAAACTGTATCCTCCAACTCATTATTTCGTTATTTAGAAGTTGAAATTATAGGAAAGGATAATTTAATTCGATTTGGTGAAACTCTTTTACGAAAAACGTTCAAATATGTCCCCTATTTTGTTATTATTATTCTTGGAATAACATGTAGTGCAATTTTTACTGTATTTTACAATTTTGCGAAGACAAAGAATATTAAAGAAAGGATGGGATACTAATGGGACGTGATGAAGTACTGAAGAATGTGGTTCTACCGAAATTAGAAGAAACTCCATTTCTCAGGGAATCACAACGACCATTGCTTCATAGTACCATTACGCAGAAAGCCAAACATAGGGATAAAGACATGCGTAGGAACCATCATGATGAGAAATTATTACAAGGGAAAGCTTTGCAAGTTTATTGGTTCCTACTGACACATCCTGCTGGTCTTGCTGGTATTCGGGAAATTCAAAAGGCGCTGAACCTTTCTTCTCCAGGTTTAGTCTCCTATCATATTAATAATCTAGTTTCTGCGGGTATTGTTGCAAAAAACGAAGAGAATGACAAATATTATGTGAAAGAAGAAGTAAAATCAGGTATTCTAGGTTTTTATTTCCGTTTAGGTTATCGTGTTGTACCGCGCTATTCATTTTACCTGATCATCTTTATCTTCGGTTTAATCTCCTTTTTATGGTTTTTACTGGATCGTGGTGACACCTATATTCTTGATCCCAGCAACTTGGTTTTTTTGTTTGTTTTAATCTTCGGTACAGGCGTTTTCATGTATGAATCACTCAAAATCTGGAAAATGAAGCCAGATTAAGAAAAAAGTAAATTTAAGATCTTTCGTATTGAATATTGGCAAAAAAAGAAAAAAAAGAATCTGTGAGATTTTACTATAAAAGTCCAAAAAAGCCTCCACTATTCAAGCCTCCACTTCCATTCAGGGAGCGGAGAATGTCAATCTCTATCTCTAAAACATTTCAACAATTAGGCTGATTTTAATATCAATTTTGTAAACCAACTAATCCTTGACTTCTCTAATTATTACAATTTTTCATGTTCAATTTAGTAGAACAGGCTGTACAAGTTGTTAGAACGCTAAAAATGGTAGAAACGTTTAAATAAAACCTTTTTCCCTCAAATCTAACGCTTAAACTCATATATTACCTTACATATCTTTTCAATAAATTAAGAGCGAGTTTGTGAAATGAGATAAAGTAGAATATTAACCATGTGGTGAAAAAAAATGATCTTTAAACGAAAAAACCTGTCAATCATTGTATTTTTCTTGTTACTCGCATCAATGGCTGGATTCGTTGGGAAAATAACCACTTCTAATCTGGAAGGGCAAACCAAGGTTAATGCTGCAGTAACAAGTCCGAATGTGTTAAGTTATTCGACTTATTTCGGTGGAACAAGCAATGATCATGGACTCTGTATAGCACGAGATAATGCAAATAACCTCATCATTGCGGGTTTAACGTACTCCAGTGACTTTCCAACGACCGCAGGGGTGTATGATACAACCTACAATGGCGAATCAGATATCTTCGTGAGTAAATGGTCTGCAGATGGTACTGAACTTATTTATTCCACCTTTCTCGGCGGAAGTAAGCATGATACGTATAGAGGGACATCTTATGGATATAATACTATGGAGATGACCGTAGATAGCGAAGATAACATCATTATTTACTCAACCACCCAATCCACTGATTTTCCGACCACGGATGGCGCTTATAACAGGACTTTTTCAGGAGAACAAGACAATATCATCACGAAACTCTCCGCTGACGGATCCACACTCCTATTTTCAACATTCCTTGGTGGGACCGAAAAAGATACTACGACTTGGACGGGACACAACAGGCTAATTCTAGATGAGGAAGATAATATCTATGTGACGGGGAATACATTTTCTAGCGATTATCCTGTAACAGAAGGAGCTTATGATACTACTTTCAACGGGGAGCAGGACGCTTTCCTCAGTAAACTCTCCGTAAACGGTTCCACACTCCTATTTTCAACATTCCTCGGAGGAGTAGACAGTGACTATGGTGAGTCTCTCGCTATAGATAGTGAAGGTAAGATCATTGTTGGTGGAATTACTAGGGCCAGTGATTTTCCGACTACAGAAGGGGTTTATGACCGTGTGTTTGATACAGTTGACGGTTTTATCACGAAACTCTCCGCTGATGGTTCGACTCTTGAGTTTTCTACGTTTTTAGGTGGTAATGAGTGGGAATACTTACCGGCTATTACTCTAGATGAAATAGGTAACATTTATTGTACTGGAATATCATGGTCCACTGATTTTCCAACCACTGGAGAAGCTGTGCAGCCGAATCCGACCTCTCTGGACCCGCAGGATTCATATGTGAGTATCTTATCCGCGGATGGTTCAACCCTCTTAGCTTCAACTTATCTTGGGGGAGCTCAGCGTGAGTACGCCAGTGTGATAACCTTGGATGCGGACGGGAAACCCTGGATTGTTGGTTATACAAACTCGGAGGATTTTCCAACTACTGAAAATGCCTATGATGACACTTTTGGCGGAGTTTCAGACTTTTTCATTACTAAACTAACCGCAGATCTTTCTGCGTTTGACTATTCAACCTATCTCGGCGGAAGTGCTGGGGATGATCATGGGTGGTCTCCTCAAACCGGTCTTTACTACATGCAAGATGCGGGAGATATTGAACTAGTTGACACAGACAGTGTCTATGTCATAGGTTCAACCCGCTCCACCGATTTTCCTATAACGGAGGATGCGAGGAGTAAGATTTTGAAGGGTGGTAGTGATGTCTTCCTCACTCACCTCGGTCCCCCACCTATTTCTACAACAACTACAACACCTGAAGAATCACTAACTACCGCATCTGAAGACAATCCTGGCTTTGATCTCGTTACTGGGACACTGGTTCTAGTGACAGTCGGTACATTAACTTGGTATCTACGACACAGAAATAGAACCAAAAAGTAAAATTCTCATTCCAGAAATAGTCGTGTTAGAGGATTAGTTGAATCTCAATCCTCTGCAAATTTTGTTATTAATTAGTAATTAAATATTAAAACAAAGGGATTTGTTTAGCTATTTATCCAGCACAGGTAAGGATAGGAGCAAATAGAGATGCTTTTTACCCAAAAAGCGCAGAAAGGCATTATTATAATCACATTTGGGATATTTCTCTCGTTATTCCTAATAAATCACTCAGTAAAGGGGTGGATTGATGATACTTCTATCGCACCTGTGAATACAATGGTTAATTCCCCTTTTATACCACTTCAAAACTTAGATTCCAGTCCTGAAGATGGTTTGATTAGTTGGTGGCGCGGTGAAAATAATGTCAATGATGAGATTGGAAATAATCATGGAACGTTTGAGGGTACTATAGAGTATGGAGAAGGAATCATTGGTCAGGCCTTTAAACTTGATGGAGTGGATAGTTTCATTAATATTCCCCATGATCCATCTTTGAATTTTGGGATTAATGATTTTACTCTTACTTTGTGGGTGAATTTTGCCTCTTTAGAAGGGGAGATGATTTTAATAGAAAAATGGGTACAAAAATCTGGGGAGCTAAGTCAAGGATGGACATTAACTAAATTGCCCCTTCATGACCTTCGTTTTGCCTATATAGGTGCAGATGGGGGGATAGATATGACTCCATCTATTTTAATTCCTAATAAATGGATCTATATAGCTGTTACACGTAATAATGGGAATATAACATTTTACTGGGACAGCGTGATCCTATCCACAGCAAAAGTCAATGAGAATTTAGACTCAACTTCTTCAGTAAAATTCGGGCATCGAGGGAGTCCTAGTGATACCCCTGGTTCTCAAGATGCTAGTGGAGGTTATCTTCATGGCTTAATTGATGAAGTACGTATATACAACCGAGCTTTAAGCGAACCAGAAATAGTTTCCAATTATAGAGAGATAAATGAAACTGGATATGAGTCAGCTTGGTTTGATGATTTTAATGAAACTACTTTACATTCTAGGTGGACATGGTATCCCGTTGACAGTAGCTATTCCCTTACTAGTTCTTCAAGCTGGTTTACTATGGATGTCACTAGTGATGAAGATACCTGGGGTAGTACATGGGAATCCCCAATGTTATATCAGCCTGCGCCAGAAGGCGATTGGTCGATTGAAACCTTTATGCAAACTGACGCGGGGATTGAAAGTCAAACAGGTTTATTGTTCTTTGAAGATACAAGTCGATGGTTTGTTTGGGGTTTTGTTTATGACAATCATAACACTCCCGGTGTATGTCTCGAAGGAATCGAAGATGGAGGTGGTCAAGAGGAGCTCCTATTCACAGCGATCCCGAGTACCGAGTGGGAATTAGGAGTTTATCTTAGAATAGAATATAATGCGTTGAATAACCTTTTTACTTTTTTTTTTAGAAAATCAGGAGATGTGACTTATACAATTGGAGGGAAACACACTTTAAATTGGAAACATCTCCAAATTGGGTTATGGGGTAAAAGTTGGGGAGGTGGAAATAATCCAGGTTACTCAAGTAGGTTTGATTATGTACTTCTTGAAACGAATCCTGCTGATTCGGATAGACATGAACTACGGGTTAGTATGGAAGCACCAATTTATGCTAAAGTAAATACAACTTATTTGATAAACTCAACAGTATGGAACATTGGTGATTATAATGAAACCAATGTGGAATTGTACTTATATTTAGATAAGGAACCTATTGGGACAGCTTCACAGACGATTCCTAACCTAAAACAGGGTGAAAATGTCACAATTAGTTATGAATGGATTCCTTCCTCATTAGGGATATTTAATTTCACAGCTTATGCTCCACCCCTTTTTAATGAACTATTCATTGGAAATAACCGCGCTAAAAGTTTAATTGAGGTTTTCTATGGGAATTATGTCCCTCATAATCCAATTGAAATCTCGAGTGATGTTGAATTCCAGACTTTAGCTAAAAATGGTTCAGGGACTGAGACCGATCCATATATTTTGGAAGGATGGAACATTACTGCTTCATTTTCAACTGGTATCTATATTCATGATACAACAGTACATTTCATTATCAACAAATGTTGGATTGAGACAGGATTATTATCTAGAAAAGATGGGATTTTTATTGAAAATGTAGCAGATGGGACAGTTACTATATCTCACAGTACCTGTGTAAAAAATTCGAATGATGGCATCTCCATTACGAATTGTCGGAATGTTACACTCACGAATAATTTTTGTGGTTCAAATGGCGATAATGGTATCTCCCTTATAGGATCTGAGTACTGTACACTTGAAAACAATACCTGTACCTCAAATTTGAATAATGGTATCTACCTTTATAATTCGAAACATGCTTTGATCATGAATACTACCTCAAATCATAATGGGAGATCAACCCAATATGTTCTCTATGGTTTTGGCATTTTTCTTGAGAATTCTGGGTTTAGTGTGATTAGTAATAATACTTGTAGTCAAAATAATCACCAAGGTATTGCCCTCGACGATTCTGACCATTCTATAATCAAAAATAATATCTGTAATAATAATAGAGGACGGTATTCATATCCGGGGTTAACACTCTATGGTTATGGCATCTCTCTAGGAAACTCTGAGAATGTGACAATTATAGGCAATATATGTAGTCAAAATGGAATTGATGGTATCAGGATTGAGGATTCCTATAATTGTTTGGTTATTAAAAACTACTTGTATCAAAATATTCAATTTGGTATCCATTTGGATGAATTTTGTCACACTAATCAACTTTATCATAATAATTTCCTTCAGAATCAAAATGAAACCGCTCAAGCATATGACGATGGTTCTAATAACTACTGGTACGATACAGCTGTTAACGAGGGAAATTACTGGTCAGACTATGCTGGAGCGGGAGAGTATCTTTTAGCTGGATCTACTGGAGCTAGAGACTATTATCCCTTACAAAATATTGACTCCGATGGAGATGGCATGTCTGACGTCTTCGAAATCCTCACAGGTTTAGATCCATATACTGATGATTCAACTGAGGATTTAGATCATGATAACCTAACGAATCTAGAAGAATATCAACTAGGTACTACAGTAAACGATCCTGATTCCGATGATGATGGATTAACCGACGGAGCGGAAGTAAAAACATACACTACTGATCCACTTAACATGGATTCAGACGCAGATGGATTAACGGATGAAGAAGAAGTGATTATATATCTCACTAACCCCCTAAAATCTGACTCGGACGCAGATGGGTTAACCGATGGTAATGAGGTATCAACATATACTACCGATCCTAATAATCCAGATTCGGACGCAGATGGTATGTTAGATGGGTGGGAGATAGACAACGGGCTCAATCCATTAATAAATGATGCAGATGCAGATCCAGATGGTGACGGACTTACAAATTTACAAGAATATAGAGTAGGAAGTGATCCTCATAATCAAGATACAGATTATGACTTTTTCCCAGATGGGTTAGATTACGGATTTTTAGGGAATCCCCGCTTAAAATGGGACAACCCGTTAACTCGAGGGCTATTACTCATTCTTTTACTTGGATTCGTTAGTTTAGGAGTATGGACAGGTTTCATTGCTTTTCAACTACCCAAACTTCAACAAGATCTGAAACTGATGTATCAACAATTCCAGCAGTATGCTCAACAGTTTCAAGAAAGTATAATATCGACTAGAAACGAAGAAAATTTAGATGATCTGGAGGTAGCATCTAACCAAATTTATCAAACTTTCCAATCTTATGAAAATTTCTATCTATTCGTTCAAAATTATGTGAATCGTAAGTGGTTGCCCCCTTTTCTTCATCCAGATCTAACAGCTTGGGAAACAATTTTCGCATCCATGAAACTTACTTTTGAGGAATTTCAGCAGACCCGGTTAAAACGCTTAGATGCTAAATATTAAAAAGTATGTAGTATAAATTCCTCTTTTCCTTCCCTTAGTTCCTCTTATCACGCCGCTCACGTATGGTGTTTGAACTATCGTACCCCTTAAGAGCAGTTTTCCGAATCCTTTCAGTTAATAAGACAGCTTTACCAAGGTTTCTATGTGCTTTTTGGTTAATATGCTCCTGGATTGCTTTTCGGATACTTCATTCCAATTGATATGTGTCGATTGACATGCCACAATGTTATTATGTTTTATTACACCAACTTTTTCCTTTTTTCGTTCTTAACTGATTCAATAGAATTAAAATAAATACTTCAAGGCGATATTTTAAATTATAGACTTAAAGATACAATTTAATAGTCTTTAATTATTACTTATTTTGTAATGTTCAAACGTTATTAAATGATGTCTTCTTGTAAAGGTGATGGATTGACAACAATATCCGTATCAATAGACGATGAATTAATTGAATGGCTAGATCAACTTATTAAGGAAGGCATTATTAATTCTAGAAGTGAAGCTGTAAGAGGTGGGATTTATTCTTACATAAAAGAGCAAATTGGAATAAGTTCACGGGAAGAACTGATAAATTATCTCAAAAAGAAACAAAAAAAACCCTTCCAATCCGGTGTGAAGGTTATTCGAGCTGTTAGGGAAGAGGAATAATATGTCACTATATCTTGATACAAATGTTTTTTATCACGCGTATTGTCCGATAGAGGATCAAGAAAGAGCAGATTGGTTATTAAAACAATTAACCAAAGAATTTCAGGGGGTGACTTGTGAATGGGCAATTATCGAAATGTTTCGAGCTCTGAAAAAACAGGCTAACCTTGGAACTATAGAAGAAAAAGACGCTAAATTAGTAATTGAATTCTTTCTATCCGAAATAGGTGAAATGTGTCTTAGAAAGCGGATAATTTTAGTCCCAGTCACTCAAGCAGCTTTGATGGCTGCAAAAAAGCAGATATTTGAAAATAATTTGTATGCTGCTGATGCTTTACACACTGTCATTGCTATCCAGTCTAATGTTCTTAATTTTATTACATTTGATAGTGATTTTAAGGGAAATTTAGGCACAATTCCGATACTTAGCCCTAATTTAGAGTCATTTAAAGAAAATATCTTGCAACTGAAAAATAAAATTACGAATGATTGATTTTGAAGTTATTATGTTTTAATACTCATCCCATCAACCAAATATCCTCTCATAAATCCCAATCACTGATATTTCAAACACTGAAAGACTCAGCAGTTGAGAATACTAGGTATCACAGAATTAATCCTCTTTTAGAGCTCTTAAGAGAAATTTTTCTTTTCTTTTCGTAATATTTTGGTTTTTTCCCATCCAACGAATAAGATGGTAATACTCTGTTCGATTTATTAAATCTAATTCTTCTAATCTCTGGAAAAAGTCACTTAATTGTATAATACGGCTTTCACCAACGATATTTTCTGCAAGCATTCCACCATCTTCAGTAATAAGTTGATATTGAGACATTTCAGCATATTCAAGTAACGAAGCATCAGCTTCATCAAATCCTTTGTTCAGATAATATTCAATGTTACGATTTAGTTTTGGTAGAATTGCCCCTTTTCCCCATAGATTTGTATAATCAGGATAGAAATATAAAAGCTCTCTTTCAACAGGTCGTGTAATAAAGAACTGTATATTCTCTAAACACTCTTCTATTAACTCCTTCCAACCTTGATTTATTAAAAGAATGATTTTTGACCAAGAACAAGTGTCTATTCCTATCATTGCTAGGAATTATAGCACTTAACCAATAGATTATTAAATTATCGTTCTATGTTTTATATATGACTCAGGTGAATATCCGCATTGCGAAAGAAGATTATCGAATATTGGAATTAGCTGCTAAAGAGAAGGATATCCCAATTGCAACGCTGTTTCGATCAATTGTGCATACAACTTTTAATGAGTGGAAGCTTAATACATTATTAGAACTTTATAAATCTGGTCAACTTCGATTTAAGGATGCTTGGAAGCTCAGTAAACTATCTTATTTAGCATTTATCAATTTATTAGCGGAAAATGAGATTGAACCACCCCATACTGAACTTATGGAGTTAAACAGTGCTAAAACTGCAAAATCACTTACAAGAGAGCAGATCTTAAAAGATCCAAACTATAAACGAAAAACTCCACCTTTAAACTTTGATCCCGAAAACTAATTGTAAGAACAATAGAATAAAAAAGGATACCTAATAAGTAGGAAGTGTTCGTCATGGGGCTTTATGATACAGTGTTCTTTCCAAAACCTGTTCCATGTCCCCATTGTCAAAATTCAATCAACAGCACCCAGACAAAGCTCTTTGAATGTCTTATGCTCTCGTACCATATCGGGGACATGATTAACTCCCCACTCATCACTGGCATTCTTGAGGAAGAACTCTATTGTCACAGTTGTAGCAAAGAAAAAATGCCCTCAGTCTACCTCATCATTAAGTATAAACTCCTGATCGGGATAGAACAAGACAAGGAAAAAGCTTCCACCTATCTAGACTCCTTTGGAAAACCACAACTGGAAAAATTATTCAGGAGCCTCATTACACAACTGTACCACTCCCAAAAACAGTACATAGCACTCAAAAGCACATTAATCTCGCTCCTAGACAATTGGAAAGACCAAAATAAACAGAAATTAACAAACAAATATGAGCATAAATACCCCGACTGTGAAAGTCTCAAACCTTTACTAGTTTCCCTAAAAGAGCTCCTCACTAAAAACGATATTCCCCCACCAAGGGACCCAATAAATGAT
>JAEOTF010000447.1 GCA_016840025.1 Candidatus Hodarchaeota archaeon | reverse complement strand
TAAAGGCTATCGGAGTAAGTAATTATATGCCACATCATCTGAATGAATTACTAGCGAATTGTAAAGTAAAGCCCGTAGTTAATCAGATTGAATTGTCACCTTACAATTTTTTTTATCGTAAAGAAATTATTGAATTATGTCAGGCAAATGAGATCGTTTTAGAAGCATACTCTCCATTGACAAAAGCAAGAAAACTCCAAGACCCAAAATTAGTTGAAATATCAAAAAAATACTCTAAAAGTCCTGCTCAAATACTTATCCGATACATTTTGCAGAAAGGTATGATAGTTCTGCCTAAATCGGTTAATCTTGGTAGAATTCAAGAAAATATAGATATCTTTGATTTTGAAATATCCAATAAAGATATGAACTATTTAGATTCCTTTAATGAAGGTCTAATTACAGGATGGGATCCTACCAACGCACCTTAAAGGAGAAAAAACAATGAAAACAGTCGGTATTATAGGTACAGGGAATATGGGGATGGGATTGGCTAAACAATTTGCAAAACTGGGTTATGATGTGATGCTAGGATCGCGAAATCCAGAAAAAGCTAAAGAAAAAGCTGATTCGATAGAGG
Source organism: Candidatus Hodarchaeota archaeon (assembly GCA_016840025.1). The sequence goes on along the minus strand of JAEOTF010000447.1, from coordinate 10,667 downwards.
GAAAAGTAAAAAGTGGCACAATTCAAGAAGCAGCAGATTTTGGAGATATAGTAGTCCCTGCAGTAAAATTCCCATTGGTTTTAGACGTGCTTAAGCAATTAGGCTCATTGGAAGGAAAAATTGTTCTTGATATATCCAACCCTGTTGGAGTAGAGTTAGAAAGTACTACTTCCGCAGCTGAAGAAATAGCGAAAGTTATTCCCAGAACAAAAATTATAAAAGCATTTAATACGATTTTTTCAAGTATTATTCATACTAATCCGAAGTATGGAGATCAAAAAGCTACTTTACTCATCTGCGGGGATGATAAAGAATCCAAAAAGACTGTTGCAGTACTTGCTGAGGAAATGGGTTATGAACCTATAGATGTGGGGCCATTAAAAAATGCGAGATACACTGAAGCAATGACGCTGTTATTGATCCAGGTTGGCACTTCAATGGAAAAATGGGATATAGCTTGGAAACTGTTACAGCGATGAAGGGGTAGTTACAAAATATTAGGAGTTAAAACCCCGTATTTCATTTTTAAAAAAATATGTAATTCATAACACCAATTAAAATTAAAAAATCACCTTTAATTCCGTTGCATTATAAAAAAACTTGTGAAGATGGGAAGATTATGGCTCTTAGGGAATTTGGGATTGAACATAAAAGAATCGAAGAACAATTAATTGCCTACATTCAATGTACTATCAAGGAAAGGAGTGAATTACAACCAATTTATAAGAGATTGATCCAGCAATGTAAGGAATTTGTTAATGGCCCAGCATTCGGTCTCTATTACTGGCTCACAGGAGAGGATATGGATGTTAAGGCATGTGTTCCTATTACCCATCCTATTGAGACAAATGAGATAAAATATGGCACCCTTGAAGGCGCAGACGTTCTATCATTTATCTATAAGGGTACTTTTGATCAAGAAAGATTTGATGAGTACATAACGAAAGTCTCTCATTATTTAAGAAGTCGTGGAATTCCCTTTGGAGAAAGACGTCGAGAAATCTATTTGGATTCTAACAATCCCGAAGGGAATGAGATTGAATACCAAGTTGCCATACATAATTGGACTGATCTTCTCGCTACAAATATGGAACAAGTACTTGGGAAAAAAATAAGCCAAGAAGCTATGGAAGGTATTGATGAACCTACTCTTGAAACCAGTCATGATGGTAGAGTACAATGGATTAAAACAGTGCTTGAGAGATTAGAAGAAATTACAGATGAAGATCAAAAATATGACATCATTTCGAGATGTGCACATGTTTTTCCTGAAGAAATCATACAGAGATTAAGAGATAACTATGAAAAAACGAAAAGCCAAACCAATGACCCTTTGAAAGCTGTTGATGAAGTCCTGACGACAATTAAGAAAGATCAGCTTTGGTTCCCTAAACCTTACCGGTTTCGGCAAGGGAAAATTATCTATTCCGAGCGATGTCCTGGGAGCCCGAAAGAATATGAAGAAGCGACTACTGAAGCAGAAAAGAGAAAAGCCCATTGCTACTGCACTGTTATACGAAATTATTTAGAGGAAGGCATCATTCCCCATTCCTTTTGTAACTGTAGCGCTGGATGGGAGCGACAAATATGGGAAGGGATTCTTAAGAAACCCGTGAAAGTAGATGTTGTGAAATCTATTGTTAAAGGAGATAATACCTGCCTATTCGCCATTCATATTCCTGATAGTCTCTAATGATTAAGGCAGATCCTACGAATATATCATAACAAAATTCGTTGAAAAATAGAAATTACTGTACTTCTACTGACGTTTCCAAAAAAGATAGGAGGAAGTGAGGAACCTCTTTTTATTTAATTTAATGCTTCTTCGTAATGACTAGGTTTAGGAAGTCTTGTGCCTTGTTCTTAGATAGAAGGACAAAATAACTAATATTAAGCACAAGATTAGAGGAACTACTTCCTGAAACTCGGAAACTGGAACAGTGCCACCTTCATCGTTGCCTAGAATCAAGTAAGTTTTACCCGCGCTAGCAGCTCTTTCACTATTCAGTGGAGCCCCAATTAGAATGTCATCAAAACCATCCCCATTAACATCACCACCACAGGATATTGAAAGACCAGCTCTGTTAGAAGCAGCTTCTCCAATAAATGTGGCATCGGGAGTTACGGGAGTAGTCCAGTACTCAGAGGGATGCCCCAGAAAGAAATAAGTTTTGCCCGTTGCAGCTGCTCCATAGATTTCAGCGCCAATCAAGAAATCTGGATAACTATCATTATTAACATCACCAGCTCCTGCAACACTAGAACCAAACCAGTCCGAACCGCTTTCACCGTTAAATGTGGCGTTAGCATCACTAAGATTAAATGGTTTATTCCACAATTCCACATTCTCACGTCCAAAAATTAAGTACGCTTTTCCTGTACCAGCATTATAACCCTTAGCTCCAATTAAAATATCAGGAAATCCATCCTTATTGACATCACCTACACCAGTAACAGAATAGCCTGCTTCAGCATTGGCTGTTTCTCCAATAAAGGTAGCATTAGCATAACTAAGGCTTAATGGATCACTGTTATTCCATTGAGTTACGTTGGTACGACCAAGCATTAAATAAACCATACCCGCATCTGCGCCGCCAGCATCTGCACCCCATTCTCCAATAAGAAAGTCATCGTTCCCATCATTGTTTATATCACCTATACCTGCAAGGGAGGAACCAGCGGAGTCCCCTGCATCTTCACCGAGAAATGATGCATTTGCTTCGGATAAAGGCATAGCTAGAGTCCATTTGCTAGTTTCACGTCCTAAAACGAGATAAATTTTCCCTACAGGGTCTTCCTTTAAGGGTGCGCCTATTAAAATATCATCAAAGCCATCTCCATTGACATCACCAGCTCCAGCAATAGAATAACCGGAATAATCCCCAATGTGTTCTCCTATGAGCGAAGCATTAGGATTACCAAGTGTTGAAAGACTGTTTCGTCCAAAATATAAGTAAGTTTTTCCCATATAGCCACTAATGCCAGTAGCACCTATAGCAAAGTCAGTGAGACCATCATTGTTGATGTCACCAACACCAGCGACAGATATACCGAAATTGTTTTGTGTGGCTTCTCCTGTGGCAGAACCATTGGCGTAATTCAGATCTAACGGATTACTACCATTCCATTGGGTGACATCTTGACGTCCAAGGATCAAATAGGCTTTCCCTGTATTTGAATTATATCCGGATGCCCCAATTAGAATATCATCATAAGAATCGTTATTAACATCACCTATTATGGCTACAGCAACACCCGAATAGCTATTTGAAGACTCCCCAAGAAATGACGCGTCATTTGAGGAAAGATTTGTATCTGGATCCAGAGTATTCACAGGATGGATAAAGGGGAGCAAGACCGCGAAGGATAGGATAAAAAACAAAGGAAAAATACTTACCGATAAAATATTCTTTTTATTCTTCATAAAATGCCCCTCAAAATAGCAATTAGAATATCAGACTAATATTCAGTGGCATTCAAACCAAGTCATTTGAATATTCTCAAATAATTGTAATTCCAATTGTACTTCCTGTTATCTCCTATTTTATGTTGAGGCTTATATTTGAAAAAAGAGAAGTAGGGGAAATGAGGAAGATGGCTTTAAACGAGTGCCAAAGGTGATAAAGTTCGGTTTGTTCGTAGATAGGTAGTGATTTCAGAAGCAAAGGGAGCAATATCTACATTGATATTGAAGACTTGTTTGTTCTTGAAATTTACACATAATTGTTCCATGAATACAATTATAAACTGAAGAAACCGTTGTTGAAGTGTAGAATGCGAATAAAGGCTAAAAAATGTTCCAACAGTGCGAATGTCATGAATTGTTTGTGTTTTAAGAAATTCGATAAAGCTTTCTGGCTCTTTTCTTTCAAAGTCCTGTTTTAATTGATTCTGTTCTGAAGTATGGAGTGTTTTGAGGAGACTTAGCATTTTTAAGAAGATTAAGATCTTATTGGAAAGGATGACTGTTGTCATATTTTGTGGATCATAGACTTTTCCTTTGAAGTTTCTTTGTTTCTGTTGGAAAAAAGCGAGAGCTAACTGCAAGAGTTTTTCATAGAGTTCGGGGTAGGCATTAGCAAGCAGATGGGCTAAATCAGCGGAATCATTAAGACCACCCGCATTAAGCATATCCTCAATAATCCAGAGACGTTTTCTATACATTGGAGACAAATGTTCCAATTTATTCACCAAACATTATTGCAATTTCACCATTATCTAGTTATGCTCGTAGTATTTAATCTCCAAAAAAGTATGAAAAGGGGGAATGTCTATAGCAGGTTAGAGAACCTATTCTTCCTTTTCGTGGCGAATTGAATAACCCAAGGATTATCAAGACTAAAAACAGGCGTTAAGAACCTAGCCATAATCCTCTTTCTTCTAAAATCTGAGTAACTGCCGAATGAGGGTCTAATTTGCGGGTTAAGATTTGTTCAAGGAGTTTGTCAAGACCAGAAGCTTGTTTGGGTTTAACAATAAGATGTAGAAGCTGCTCGGACATTAAAGAGGTCAATTCTTCTCGGTAATTCTGCAATTCACGCTCTTTTAACATCCCTGTGGTACGAATAGTGTGTTGATGCTTTTCTATTGCCTCAATAAGGTCATTAATACCTTCTTGTCTGGTAGCTACAGTCTTAATTATCGGTGGTCTCCAAACATCCATGTTAGGATTTAAAGACAACATTATGTCTAATTCTTGATAGGTTCGGTCGGCACCTTCACGATCCGCCTTATTAACTACAAAAATATCCCCGATTTCAAGAATACCTGCTTTAATCGCTTGGATATCATCACCGAGACCAGGGACTGTAACTACGATACAGGTTTGGACAGTTCTAACTACATCTACTTCGGCCTGTCCTATACCCACGGTTTCTACAATGATAATATCTTTACCTGCAGCGTCAAGAATGCGAATAACATCCCGGGAGGCGCGACTAAGACCGCCTAAAGCCCCTCTAGAACCCATTGACCGAATGAAGACCTCTTTATCTTCATAGAGTTCCTGCATACGGATGCGATCCCCTAAGAGCGCTCCATGGGAGAAGGGAGAGGAAGGGTCGACTGCAATAATACCGATTTTTTTATCTCTTTTACGGAGTGCAAGAGCTAATTTTCCGACAAGAGTGCTTTTCCCACAACCTGGTGGTCCTGTACAACCAATTATCTGTGCATTTCCAGTACGGGGAAAAAGTTCACGCATAAAAAGCCGAGTCTTAGGATTGCGGTTCTCAACATAACTTATCATTCGTGCAATCGCACGAGGATTCCCATTGAGGACGTTCTCTATTAAGGGATAATTCAATGTCTTTTCACGTTTTTATGAATGAATTCTACAATGTCGGAAGTATCTGTACCTGGGCCAAAGAGCGCATCAACCCCGCTTTTTTTCAGTTCTTCAGCATCATCATCAGGGATAATCCCGCCTCCAATAAGTAAGACATCATCAAGTTCGTTTTCTTTCATCAATTCGATTACACGTGAAAAAATAGTCATATGAGCTCCTGAAAGAATAGACAATCCAATTACATGGACATCTTCTTGAAGTGCAGCACTTACAATCTTCTCTGGGGTTTGTTGAAGTCCCGTATAAATTACTTCAAAACCGGCGTCCCTTAATGCTCTAGCTACTACCTTTGCTCCTCTATCATGCCCATCTAAACCGGGTTTAGCAATTAAAACTCTGATTGGCTCTTCTTGTCCCAATTAATTCTCCTCAAAGCTCTGATTTCTTATGGTTAACTGTAAAATTATTCACTTTTTATTTTGTGTTAAGAACCAGATAATGAACATTGTTTCATAATTTGATGTTTGTCTTAATGCTATATAAATTAAACTAAGTTTTTGACCACAAAACTGCCTAAATACCCTCTTTAAATCAAAAAGTGACAATTAACAAGATTTAATAGAAGATTAAATAGATTGATGCTTATTCAGAGCAGGTTCAAGAGGTATAGATTTAGGGATTGTGAAAAAGAAAGTACTACCTTTACCAACTTCTGATTCGACCCAGATCTGTCCTTTATGAAGCTGGACAACCCTCTTAACGATTGACAACCCTATCCCTGTACTTTCTTCTTGAGCCGACTGTGGAGTGAGAGTTTGAAACAATTCAAAGATTTTCTCAAAAAATCTTTCTTCAATCCCTATCCCATTATCCGCGACACTGAATTGCCAATACTCACCAGCATCAGCACAGCAGATCCTGATCAATCCTTGGGGTTTGTCCAGAAACTTACTCGCATTATCAAGAAGATGGTAGAAAAGTTGGAAAAGCTTTACACGCTCACCAGAAAGAGTAGGTAACTCCTCCTGAATTTCAGTTTTAATATTAGTAGGGATATCCAGAGATTGAACCACGTTAGCAACAAGTTGGTTCATATTGATGTCCCTAACCCGCTCTTGAATACGACCTATCTGTGAATATTCAGCTATGTCAAAAACAAGGTTATTCATCCGCTTAACGCGGTTCATTAATAAATTAAGGTATTTTTGTCCTTGTGCATCCAATTTTTCGCTATAATCTTTCAATAAAAAGTCAGCAAGATTGTAAATCCCACGTAAAGGCGTTTTTAAATTATGAGAAGTCACATACGCATAATCTGAGAGCTCTTCATTGGCCCAAGTCAACTCTTTAAGTAGTTTAAGATTCTCAAGCTCTCTCTTTTTTAATGCTGTAAAATCAACTAGTGCGACAAGGCTTGCAGGTTCCCCCTGATAAAGCATGTGCGTTGAAAAAACTTCTACCCATTTAATTCCATTTTGTTTCGTTTGAATACGAATTGTATGTTGAGAAATCTTTCCATTTATTTCTGCGGTATCTATCTTCTGAATTTTATCCTTCACAAATGGTAAATCATCGGGATTTATTATATTAAAGACGTCTTTTAAAGACCAGTTTTGGAGTTTACTTTTAGAATGACCAGAAATTTGTTCCATCGCATCATTTACATGTTGAAGGCGGTTATTTTGGATAATAACCATACCAACAGGCAATAATTCTACAACTGTTTGAAAATTTTCTTCACTTTCTTGAAAATTCTGAATTGACTCATTTCGGAGTCTAAACCATAGAAGGGAGAGAATAGTAAGCATTAAAAGAAAGGAATATTTGGTATAGAGCCAAGTGATGGGGTACTGTAGAATTATTCCATAAAAGAGGTAAACATTGAGATAAGCAGTAATAGAATAGAAGATAATCTGACGATTGGAATAGTAGAGCGGCGCGAATAAGATCACGACTGCTGAACAATACGTTGCATTAAATAGAATCTGATCAGCAGCAGAATTGGTTTGGTAAATCTTCAACCCAAGCCAAGGAGTAAGTAAGGCGGCAAAAGGGACAGCATGCATAACAAAATAATGAAATCTTGTCTTATTAACACCAATAATTGAGAAGGCGACAACCACTAAAATGAGAGGGACCACTAAAGTAGTTATATTTATACTACTTTCACCATTAGACCAATGATAGAAACGAATGAGGAAAATGAGTGCATTTAGAATTCCAGTAAGAAATGTTAAAAAATTTATGACTCTTATCTTAGATAATAACTCATTATCTGTAATTTTGTTGTAGGGTGTAATGAATCCATCAAATTTTTTCTTTATTAGCTTGTAAACCATCTCACTTAGATGGTAGGGAGGAAGGTAGAAGTTTTTGTTGGAAGTAATGATATATGCCCCCTATTGTCGTTCCAAGAATAGATCTATCTTTAAATGAAATCTTCCATAAGAGTTAGCTTTAGTCGATTAAACCAGAGAATTAGTACACTAAATTACACCAAAATAACCAATATTAAATTCAAAGAGTACTATTATTTATTGTATCTGATTTTATTCTCCATGTAAAACCGCTTATGGAAAGGTAGACCTCACTTTCACGCCATTAGAAAGAAGCTAGACTAAAAAAAGCAGTATTATCCCCCATTCTTAAAATATGACATTTAATGCTCTTGTTAGTAATTATTGAAACTTATAACTTAATAAATAGGTGGTTCCTCATATTCTCCGAAAACATCTCGCCAAACATCACAAATTTCGCCAACAGACGCATATTGTTTAACTGCAGCTAGAATGTAAGGCATCACATTCTCGGTTCCTTCTGAAGCATGTCGTAAGTCTGCAAGCGACTTCTGAACGGCTCCGTTATCACGCTCTTTTCTTACCTTACTTAAACGGGCAATTTGACGTTTTTCTACTTCTGGAGAAATTTTTAAAGTCTCGATTTTGAGTTCTTCCGCGGTTATAAAATCGTTTACACCTACAATCGTTCTCTTCTTCTGTTCAATCTCCTTCTGGTACCTATAAGCCGCTCTCGCAATTTCTTGTTGAAAGAAGCCTTTATCTATGGCGGGTAAAACCCCACCTAAAGCATCTATTTTGTCAAAGTACCGATATGTTTCTTCTTCCATGTAATTGGTTAAACTTTCCACAAAATAAGAGCCAGCTAAGGGATCGATTGTGTGAGCTACTCCATGCTCATGAGCAAGAAGTTGCTGTGTCCGCACCGCTACGGTCACTGCTTCTTCGGTTGGCAGGGCATAAGCTTCATCAAAAGAATTAGTATGGAGAGACTGCGTTCCGCCAAGAACAGCAGCTAATGCTTGTATTGCAGTTCGAACAATATTATTCAAAGGTTGTTGGGCAGTTAAGGAACACCCTGCAGTTTGGGTATGGAAACGAAGACGTAAAGAGTTAGGATTTTCTGTACCAAAACGATCTTTCATCATTCGGGCCCAAATACGACGGGCAGCGCGGAATTTGGCCACTTCTTCAAATAGATCATTGTGACTATTAAAGAAGAACGAGAGGCGTGGAGCAAACTCATCAACATCAAGCCCTGCTTCAACTCCTGCGCGGACATATTCCAAACCATCCGCCAAAGTAAAGGCTAGCTCTTGAACAGCTGTTGATCCTGCTTCACGAATGTGATATCCAGAGATGCTGATAGTGTTCCACCTTGGAACATGTTTCGAACAATACGCCATAATATCTGTGATTATACGTATTGAGGGTTTAGGTGGGAAAATCCAACTCTTTTGTGCAATATACTCTTTTAAAATATCATTCTGAATAGTACCTGAGACTTTAGTGGAAGGGACACCTTGCTTTTCCGCTACAGCAATATACATACATAATAAGACCGAAGCAGGAGCGTTTATTGTCATAGAAGTACTAATTTTGTCTAAAGGAATTCCATCAAATAGGATTTCCATGTCTTTAAGCGTATCTATTGCCACACCTAATTTGCCTACTTCTCCATTAGAGATAGGATGATCGGAATCTCTACCATAGATGGTAGGTAAGTGAAAGGCAACGGAGAGACCAGTTCCTCCATGTTTTAGCAGATATTTGTAACGGGCATTAGATTCCTCGGCGGAACCAAAACCAGCAAATTGACGCATTGTCCAAAGCCTAGTTCGATAAGAGGTAGTATATACCCCCCTAGTCATAGGAAAAATGCCTGGAAAACCTAAATCGCGAGAGTAATTGAAATCAGGAATATCTAAAGGTGTGTATATTGATTTTATAGGAGTACTAGAAGTTGTGATAAATTCATTTTGACGTTTTGGGAATTTGTCACATTCTTTGCCCCATCTTTCTTTTTGCGATTTAATGTCCTCTAAAACGTCAGGAGGAAGCATGATTATAACAACCTTAACTATAAAGTTATTTATATGAACAATGAAATAGAATTTGAACGTAATATTAAATCATGTTGTTCGATTTCATCAAGATGTAATACCCCGAGGAGTGGGATATTTGGTACTATATAACGATAAAAATTGGTTTACAACTTATTGTTTAGAAAAGATCGAAGATCCAATGTTTTGGGGAAGTTAGAAGATGTTGGATTGTCTGCAAAATGACGAATTTCATTATATTCCTTTTCTAACTTCTTTAATTTACCAGCATCCATTGAAACATCTAATTCATGCTCAGTATTTAATTTCTCAATTAGTTTAGGGAGATTAGGGAAAGTAGTAAAGTAGACAGGGACACCATATTTTTCTGGAGAAATTGTGTCCCTATGACCAAATAAATGTAGTATAATCAATATATCGCAATGACGAGTGTATAGAAGTATAGTTTCTTCAACTTTCTCACCTATTGGATTTGTTTTGAAATCAATTATGATATGGAAATGTTTTGTTATCCCTTCTTTGATTAAAGTATTGTTGAGGAAAACACCAGCGTCAGGTCTTATATAATATCTTTTCTTCCCTTTAAAAGAGATTGGTTCATCGAAATCTATGCGGAACTGGAATCCACAATTTGAGAATATTTGTTTTATAGGTTTTTCACCAAAGATTTCCCATATTGCAGGTAAAATTCCATGAGCTCCTTTTTGAAGTCCACATTCATAACAGTCTGTCAAATTATAGGTATTGGTGCGGCTATTGATGGCAGCTTCCCATTTGTGTCCACACACTCGACATTGCCACCAAGCTTTATGTGTTGATCCATAGGAGTAAGATTCGGGTGGTTTAGGGTTTTTACTGTTGATCCATTCATCTTTAAGACGTTCATGCCAACGAACGTGTTTAATGAGGCTATTCTTCTTACCTGTGTTCCTTGAAGTTGGCGATTGAATTTCTTTATCTAATTTTAACAATTCATCAGATTTTTCTGTTGTTCCTTGTATTTTTCTATCATGCTCATTG
>JAEOTF010000536.1 GCA_016840025.1 Candidatus Hodarchaeota archaeon | reverse complement strand
TATCAGTCAGAATTAGATAAGCTATCGCGTATATTTCCAAAAAAACCAGCAACACTTCGAGATTTCTTTTAAATAGCTTCTATTTACCTTTAAAGTAGTTTAAGACTGATTTTATTCAATAAAGGACCTTTAATGAGTTATGGTGCTAGTAATGATAAATCAGAACGAAAATTCATAATTAATCTATAGTTAGGTTCGGACATTCATAGCTTTATATAAGAGCAGTGCCCTGATATTAAACAGAAGTTTGATTTTATTAGAGGAATGCAATATATGATGGAAGACATAACACTAGAGGTCGCTGAAGCGAAATTGATCGCATCGTTAAGTAATTTAGTATGGATTCTCCCTTGTTTGTTGATTTTAGAAAATGTAATTTCAATTGGGTTCCTGCAGAGTGATACTTGGTCTACAAGCGGAACTTTATCGATTTTAACCACGGTTCTCTGGGTTGTCGTTATTTTTAAGATCATTAATGCTGCAGAGCGACAACTTAATGCTGAACGGGAGTTACGTCTTAGAAAACAGAAATCAAGGTAAGTGTGTAACTAGTCTCGTTTACTGAAAGAATATTGTCGATCAAAATCCCCCGCAATAATCTCATCATGAGCTAGGCGTCCAATTTCAGATTGAACTTGGGGATAGAGGGGAGTAGGTTTTTCTGATGCCCAAGGAGTACCTGGAAGCGGCATAAAATAATGTAAACGTACACGAGCTTTATTACCTAGATCGCGCATCAATCTTAAAGTATCCCATTGGTCTTGTTCAGTTTCATTTGGATTCCCAAGAATAAAATCAAAATTTGGTGTGTACCCCTGAGCAGTTAACAACTCGTACGCATGTAATCCTGCAGTCACATCATGCCCCCGACGCATGTTAGTTAACACTTTATCAGATCCACTTTGAAAACCAACTGAAATCTGAGTATTATCCACCGTTGAAAATAGAGAAATAACCTCTTCTGTAATATATTCTGGTCTAACTTCTGAAGGAAATGTTCCAAAAAATAACCTAACATCATACTGCTGTATGCGCTTAACTAATTCTCTAAGAGCGAGAATATTGGGTATTCCTCGTTTTTTCTCCATGTAACCCAATGAATTGGGAGCAATAAATCGGATATCGACCTGTTTCTTTAATGGTCGAAAATAGTGATAATAATGATCAATAATCTTGAGAATTGCATCAATTGAACGAAATTTAGGATTCCCATACATATATGGTACTTGACAGAAACGGCACCGGAAGGCACACCCCCGCATGATTTCAATAGGAGGGTGAAGAGGAAATGGTTCACGAGCAGAAAAAGGGCAATATTGGTTCAGATCAATTCGAGACCGTTTTGGAGTTCTTACTAAGTTTTTCTTTGAGTCAAGATAGCCGATTCCAGGAATCTGTATACTTGGTTGAAGCGAAAATTGTTGCTTCTGTAGAGAATGGATCAGTTCAGGAAATGTTACCTCGCCTTCTCCAATAACAACAAAATTTGTACCTAGTTTTAATATTTTGAGGGGGTCACCGGAGGCATGGGGTCCTCCAATTACCGTTGTTACTTCTGTTGGTGAAAAAGTGCTGTTAATTCTGCTTAATCGGTCTTTTAACTGACCTATGGTCATATTTCGCGAGGATTCACCATAGATCACATGATATCCTTTCGTAACCCAAGACTCAATTTCTGGTGTTATCTCTCCTTTGATAATTTTGAAAGGGATATGTGATTGAATCAGACTCGCTGTAATAGCTCCAAGGGCATACCAGGTAATTTTATCCCAATAAAGTAACACAATATACTTCTTGACTATTTTCACCATATAGAAAAGCCCTTGTATTAATGTAATCAAAGAAAAGTAAAAGATCCCTTGGCCGTGATTTGAACACGGGACAACTCGGTAAATGCCAAAGGCTAACAACACCTTCATTGAATTCTCAGGGTTGTGGCAACTGCCTACAGCCGAGGGCTCATTAGACTAAGGTTCAGCACGAACCAAAGCTTCCAGGCTGAGCTACCAAGGGTAAAGTATGAAATACTACTCAAACAGGCGGATGAGTGAATCTATATAAAGATTCACTTCAGATAGAGAGGAAAATATCTATTTCCTCTGGAAGGAAAATTTGTCTATTCTTGTCTGGAGGAATGTTCCAGTATACCTTCAATTTTATCCAGGCGTTTATTAATTTTTACAAGAGTACTCATGATTAGTTCTAAACGACGGTCAAGAGATGATGATTCAACCCCTGTTTCAAATTCCTGGGGGACTAAGGCTTTTCCTTCAGCTATGCCAGCATTTCTATACAGTTCTGTTGCAACCTGGCCCAATAACGCTTTAGGAACCTGATGTTCGATATCTGCTTCTTTACACGCCATTTTCAGACCAGTTTCAATTACTGCTTCTGATAGATGTTCACCCAAATTAATAGAAGTAGCTACATCTCCACGAAAGATTAGTTGGACTACCGGGTTCCCGCTCTCTTTAGTTAAACGGGCTTTAAACGCCATTCCTGGGATATTTGCTTCGGGCATTAGATTTCTCCTCGTAAATCAATATACAACAAGGTAAGACTAGATGTCTATACAATGGAATTCTACAATACTAATATTTTGATGCATCTTAATAACCATATGTATATTCACAGTGGAAGCTTGAATTCTATCTCCTGAACATATCTTGAAACCCACGTCGAATAGAGTCAAGAAAAGTCAATCCATTCTTCATTAATCGCTGGATTTCTAATAAATACCGTCTTCGATTTAG
>JAEOTF010000446.1 GCA_016840025.1 Candidatus Hodarchaeota archaeon | reverse complement strand
GTGGACTTGACAAAATTGTCAAAAACATCTTTGTTGGGGCCATGTCTTCTAATTGCCATATTAGCAGACATGGCCCCAACAAAGATGTTTTTGACAATTTTGTCAAGTCCACGGTCACCAGCAATGATTTTAGCAAATATTTTCTGGTAGATATAATCAACCGAGACATACGTGAGCTCAGGTTGATAAGGAATGATGCCCAAGACATTAACGCCGAGTTTCTTAATATTATCCAGATAATTTTCTTTAAAGTCGGCTAAATCGCGAATTTTGTTAATAATAACCCCTGCAAGATCAATATCTTTCTGCATAACATAATCCTTAACGAAAACAAGATCATCATAGATCTTATCAGGATTACCAGATACTACAATCAACAATTTTGCACTAAGAGTTCTTGCCACTGTTAATGGATCAAGAGAAACTGAAAGACCGTATGCTAGATCATTGCCCCCTTCAACAAAAAGGACGGACTTATCTTTACTACTGCTCTTTACTATTTCAATAAGTTTATTAGCAAGTGCTGTTTCATCATCATAGATGTATCGTAATTTTGAGTGGTCAAAACCGAGTGTCATATCCTCTGGAGTATATTCTAATCCAAAAATATTTGTTATCAAAGCAGCATCAGAGTCCCATAGGCGTTTCTTTTGATACACCTGTCTATCACCAAAGGGTTTCATGTACCCAACTTTTTTACCAAGTGCTTTTGCTAAGCCAATTATAATACTAGTCTTACCAGCATTTCTGCGTGTACTCGCAACAACAATCTTCACCATTCAAGTCACCACTCAACATTAGGGGGTAAGAAGAATTCTAACATCTACAGCTGTAACTCCTTTGTTCTGTTCATAAACTACTAATGGATTGATTTCAATATCTGAAATATCTCGACATGACTCAATTATCTTACTTAAGCGTAAGATAACGTCTATGCATGATTCAATGTCTTTTCGTTCTTCGCCTCTCACCCCTAAGAGTAAAGGATAAGATCGAATTTGTTTAATCATTCCTACGGCATCTGCATGAGTCAATGGCACAGCTCGAAACGATACATCTTTTAAAACTTCAACGTAAATGCCACCAAGTCCGAACATGACAACAGGACCGAATGATCTATCTTTCCGCGCCCCTATAATACATTCAATAGCGTCAGTTACTGAAATCATGCTAACTATTTCGACTCCCTGAATCTCCGCATTTGGGTTATATTGTCTACAGGAAGTCATGATGGCTTCATAGGCATTGATAACCTCTTCATTATTCTCCAAGTCTAAAGCAACCCCACCCGCATCACTTTTGTGAATGATGTCTTTAGATACGATCTTCATTACTACAGGATAACCTACTTGTTCAGAGTATTTTACTGCCTCAAGGATGTTTTTTGCTATATAGCTTTTTGGCATGAGAATTCCAGCAGCATCCATTACACGAGCAGCCTCATGCACCAGTAAAAATTGTCTATTATCAGCCCTAACTTCTTGAACAATTTTTTGAATTGTGGAAACATCGATTTTAGGTTCATCTAAGTCTACTATCTCTTCTCTGTAACTAATATTTCTATAAGTCTTGTATAATGCACCCATACACGAAACAGCTTCGTAAACATCTGAAAAGATAGGAATGCCCAGGCTTTTGAGAATACTTTGACTTTTTTCAATTTCTACCCCCCCAAAAAAAGAGAGTACGAGAGGCTTCTCAATTTTTCGATCCACAAACTGCTTTTTTCCTATCATTACAAGTTGATCAGCGTCAAATAGAGCGGTCTCACATCCCAAGCAGATAATTGAATGAATATGCTCATTTTCAAGTGCAGTCTCAATAGCTAATTCATAATGAGCTGTAGTAGCTTGACCTGTGATATCGATTGGGTTTTTTGTTGATCCAAATTCAGGTGTCACGGGAGAAAAAACTTGTTTCAAAATTTCGAGATCATCATAAAGGGTAACACCATAGAGCTCTGCAGCATCTGTAGCGAGCACAGCAACTCCTCCTGCATTACTAATAATCACTGTGTTCTCTCCACACGGTAATGGGGCGACAGATAGGAATTTTACCCAATTTAAGGCTTCTTGAACACTTAAAGCTCTAAGAACACCGCATTGTTCCATGATGTCAGAGAAAACTTCATCAGCTCCTGCCAAAGACCCTGTATGTGAAGCTGCTGCCATTGCACCTCTTTTTGACCTTCCTGACTTTATCACGATGACGGGCTTTCTCCGTGTTGCGTCTTTTAAGACACTAACGAGTCTCTCTCCTTGTCGAATACCTTCAATGTATAGGAGAATAATTTTAGTTTGGTTATCTTCTACTAAATATTCTATAAGATCAGCTTCCTCAAGATCGGATTTGTTGCCAACACTAATAATCGCCGATATGCCAATACCCTCTGTTTCAGTTTTTCCAATCATTGCAACGCCAAGAGCGCCGCTTTGGGTCACAATTGCCACATTACCGGGCTTTATATGCTTTGCTCCAAATGTCGCATTCAGAGAAGCCTTAACTGAATATAAGCCAAATATATTGGGACCGAGAACTCGCATTCCGTGCTTATTGGCATATTCTACAATCTTTCGCTCCTCTTCTAAGTTACCTATCTCCGAAAATCCCGACGTTATGATTGATAGGAATTTCACGCCTTTAGAAGCGCATATTTTCACAGCTTCAAAGACAAATTTTGCAGGAATCGCAATTGTTGCAAGATCAATCTCTCCATCAATCTCTTCAAGTGATTTGTAGGTCTTTAATCCTAGAATTTCACCACCCTTTGGATTGATAGGGTAAACTTTACCGGGGTATTTATTGAGGAGAATATTACTTACTATGCTGTGACCAATCTTAGTGGGATTGTGTGAAGCGCCTATAACTGCAATAGAGCGCGGCTCAAAGAGATATTTTATTTGTAACAATAAAATCCCTTAGAATCCTCAAAGTCAATAATTTTCTTTAGTCTTTTGCTGAAATTTTGAACTAATGATAGAAAGACCAGTTTATAGACCTAGCTTGAAAACTCAAAGATTCATTGAAAATAGTCTTGGTAACTTTGTTTGGTTTATGTTACTGGAGTTGACTGATCGCCGAACGTTGGTGGGTCGTTAACTTTCTCTGTACCCTTCTTAGTCTATTTTTAATGAGTTCTAATGAAACATATTCTGGTCTAATAGCGAATGTCATTTCAGAAGAGAGATAGGTGTTTCTTACCGCGCCAATACAATTGGGGAACTTCTGGTCAAGCTCTTCTTGCCATTTCAAATGATCCTCAATTTTAAAGAAGGTACTCAAAAAGACCAAGTTATAATGATCCACGTTAGTCTTTAGTATCAATGTTATGTGAGGATCTGCCCGTATAGAATTCATTACTACCTTTCTGTGTTTAAGGCAGCGAATCTCGAACAGGGATAATACGAGGATGTACTTAGGAGGAGCCAATGCGCTTGGGAAAAAACAAACAGGCTTTGAAATTATCCTATGCTCTTGAAGAAGTTTGAGTTTTCTTTCCACAGTTTTCCTATTGACATTGAGTTCTTTTGCCAATAAACTTTCATTTGTTCTTATTCCTTTCCCATGTAAGACGTTTTCCATTATTTCAAGTGATAAAGAATCGATAGGCAGTCCATTTATCTCTGTATGAAGCTTATGTTCAAGATTCTGTTTCACTACCTTGATCGGAGCAGAAAACCTAAGTTTCACTAAACGATCAGTACTAAGAAACAAAGCATTCGAAGGACAGCGTGTATCTGTAACAGTTATTTTTGCAATTATGCTATCTAGCCATTTTTGATAGCTGGAAATATCTTTATGGAATTCAAACGTAAGGGTATTATAACAATCTTCCTTAAAGAAGAAAGCAGCATAAATATGTGGATCTTTTTCAATGATAGAATTTGTTTTTTGATCTCTGAAGAATTCAGATTTTGAAATTACTAACAAAGGATATTCTTTAAGAAGGCATGCAAAGGGATAGATTGGCTTATCAATTATTTCATAAGCGAGTAACTTATCCACTCTGTCCTTAACTGTAATTCTGTGTCTCTTAAGTCGTTTAGAGAGTGCACTGATGTTAATTGCTACCCCTCTTCCTGAACAAATGAGTTGTAGTAATTTAAGATTCAACTCATCATCTAAGGGATGTCCCGTAGACAATTTTATCTCCTATATTTATCGGTGCTACCTTATATTTAAGGTGTAATACCTTTTCCAACAGTATTAGATGAATTAAATAGATAAAATGTTATATGAATCAGCTTTTTAGTAACAAAAATGATCTTTATATTAAATGTCCTTATTATTCGTTTTTTACCTGTTTAAGTGTAGAAACTTTTTTTATCCTAAGATGCTATCTCTTATTTAAGGGAAAGTACCTTTTATGACATCCCATGGGAAAATAGACATTATTAAGTGCTAAAAAAACACTTATTTCTGGCACTAAAAATATACAATTACTTATTTTTTTACTGATCAAAGTATGAAAACTATCTAATTCTGTACACTTATTTTATATAATAGTATTCTAAAGTACAATTTTCATCATTTCAACTTAGAATGACAGAAAATAACTGCCATCTCAAGAAAACCAGCTCTAAGAACTGAGGGCTTCTCATTAACCAATAACAGGCTTTTTCTTGTTAACAATGATCTATAAAAGAAACTGATTCTAAAATGGCACTAATCACGCGAATTAAGGGGCTTTGGCGACCAATTCAAAGATTCATCCCGTACATCATTTGAAATGAAAAACGTGTGAGAACGATAGAGTGTATTAGATCTCATAGCATCATTAGCAGAATAATGGGCTTACTAGATTGATTATATATGATCGGAAGTGCAAAAACAAATGTTAAATGTAGATTTTGATCTACGTAGGAATTTATCTGAACTTTCTCAACAGAATCTTCGTCTTTGCTATCAATGTTCTTCTTGCTCAGGCGTATGTCCTTGGAACGACTTTCGAGAATTTGATCCACGTTCTATAATCCATCATGGGCAATTAGGGGTCTGGGACATACAAAAAGAGGAAACTTGGCTATGTACGACCTGTGGCCGATGTCACCTTCTTTGTCCTCATGATGTGAAGATTGCTGACATCATGATGGGGATTCGAAGGATAGCTATTGATGATGGTAGGGGAGTGCCTGAAGAGATAACCGCAACTTTAGTATCATTATTACGTCAAGGTAACCCGTGGAATGCAAAACGAAAGAATCGTGTCCAATGGGCTGAAGAACGAGGACTAAATATTAAAATCCTGCCTGAAGAATCAGCAGAAATACTGTATTTTGTAGGGTGTACTGCCTCTTATGATCCCCGTGGCCAAAAAATCGCAGAAGCTCTCACAAAGATTTTTACTGCGGCTGAAGTTGATTTTGGAATTCTAGGGAAGAATGAAACGGATTGCGGCTGTTGTACTCGTTTTGTAGGAGAAACAGATCTAGCTGAGATGAATAAAGAGAAAAATGTGAAAGCAATTCTTGAAGCAGGCGTTTCTACAATTGTTACCACCAGCCCTCATTCCTCTTATATCAAACAGACTACCTATGACCTGCCTTCTAATATTGAGGTTTTACATTATACTGAGTTTTTGGCTCGTTTAATCCGAGAGAAGCGTCTTAAGTTTTACAATAATGAAAAATCTAAAGTTACTTTCCATGACCCGTGTTATTTAGCTAATCATAGTGGTATCACAGAAATACCAAGGGAAATTTTGTGTGCTATTCCTAACCTCGAGTTAGTAGAAATGCCTCACAATCGCCAGCGGAGTCTTTGTTGTGGTGGAGGAGGTGGAGGAGTGTGGCGAGAAACAAAACCAGAATATCGGTTCTCTCTTACTAGAACTAAGGAAGCAGCAGGAACTGAAGCCAATACACTTGCAACAGCTTGTTATTACTGTGTGTTGATGTTTGAAGATGCAATAAAATTGTTGGGAATGAGCGACACAATACAGGTGAAAGAAATAGCAGAATTGGTAGCAGATGCTATTAAGGAGTGATCAATATGAGCGTAGAACCCGATATTGGAGTTTTTCTATGTCATTGTGGCACAAATATTGCAGGATCAATCGATATGGGAAAATTGCTAGAGTTCACCAAAGGACTAAAAGGAGTCAGGGTTGTTAAAGATAACAAATATACCTGCTCTGAAGTTGGACAAACAAATATCAGAGAGACTGTTAAAGAGCATAACCTACAGCGAGTTGTTGTATGTTCATGCGCTTATACCCTCCATGAGAAAACCTTTAGAATTGCCACAGAAGAAGCGGGACTTAATCCTTACATGTTTCAGATGGGAAATATTCGTGAAGGGGCTAGCTGGATTGCTCCTGATCAAGATTCCGCTCTGAAAAAGGCCAAACAAGTAGTAGCGGCAGCTGTTGCTCGAGTGCATAAACACAGTCCTCTCGAAGAAGAAAAAATTGATGTAAATTCTAATATACTTGTTGTCGGTGGAGGTATCGCGGGTATGGAAGCTAGTTTACAGGCAGCAAGTGCAGGTTCTAAGGTGTACCTTTTAGAGAGAACTCCTTCGATTGGAGGACGCATGGCTCAATTTGATAAAACATTCCCCACATTAGATTGTTCAGCGTGCATTTTGACACCGAAAATGGTGGAAGTTGCCCGACATCCAAACATTGAGTTGCTCAGCTATGCCGAAGTCGCTGGTGTTGAGGGGGTTGTGGGGAATTATCAAGTAAAAATAAAAAAGAAAGCAAAATCAGTTGATGAGTCGTTGTGCACTGGTTGCGGAGATTGTTGGGATAACTGTCCAGTGCAATATAAACCTTCTACTGAATTGCCTAAAATGGCAATAGATATAAAAAAGGAAGAATTACCTGTTGTTAATGAAATAATTAGCAGACATAAGGGGAAACCAGGAGCTGTAATGCCTGTCCTTCAGGATATTAATGATGAATTCAAGTATCTTCCAAGTGAACATCTAAAGCATGTGGCTGTTGAATTAGATTTCCCTTTAAGTACAGTATACCGAATGGCTACATTTTATAACGCCTTTAGCTTGAAGCCAAGAGGAGATCATCTTATTAATGTCTGTTTGGGAACTACTTGCCACGTTAGGGGTGCCCCAAGATTATTGGAACGAATAAAGAGTGAGTTAAAAGTAGAAGTGGGTGAAACTACTGAAGATCAAAGGTTTACATTAGTACCTGTGCGTTGCCTTGGTTGCTGTAGTCTAGCTCCCGTGATAACAGTTGATGGTGAAGCTTTTGGAAATATACGACCTAATAGAATACCAAAGGTGTTGAAGAGATATGAGTAAAGCAACGGATATCGAAAATTTAAAAGATAAAGGCCTAGCGTCACTCTATCCAGATAATCCTAAAATTGCTGTCGGTATGGCTTCATGTGGTTTAGCAGCGGGTGCTGCGACGGTCTATGAAGTGATAAAAGACGAAGTAGAAAAACAAAAACTGGACTGGGTTGTCACGGAAACAGGTTGTGTTGGTCTTTGTCAAAAAGAACCAACTATTTATTTCCATAAGCCTGGTCAGCCCAAATTATTCTATGGGAATTTAACTGGAGA
Organism: Candidatus Hodarchaeota archaeon; assembly: GCA_016840025.1. The sequence goes on along the minus strand of JAEOTF010000446.1, from coordinate 20,569 downwards.
AACGGCGAGGGAACTAGTTAAAGCCATAGCTTCGGGAGATATGAAAAAAGAAACGATTCTATGGAAAATGGAAGACGAGGAATATATCGTAAGTGACACACGGCATGCTTTAGGAAAAAATGACCGGCTAAGTGAAATACTACTTTACGAAGAGTACCCATTTTTTGCTAAACAAATGAAAATTGCCTTAAGAAATTGCGGTTTCATTGACCCGAGTAGTATTGAAGAGTATATTGCACGTGGTGGCTATGGTCCAGTATATAAAGCACTGAATAAAATGAAACCCAAAGAGGTTATTGAAACAATTAAGAAAGCAGGATTACGGGGGCGTGGAGGCGCTGGATTTCCAACTGGACTTAAATGGGAACTTACAGCAAAACAGGATGCTCCAACGAAATACATTATCTGTAATGCTGATGAAGGGGATCCAGGTGCCTACATGGATCGTAGTATACTTGAAGGAGATCCCCACTCAGTTATTGAAGGAATGATAATCGGTGGATATGCCATAGGTGCTAACGAGGGGTATATCTATGTTCGTGTCGAATACCCTATTGCTATTGAAAGACTAAAGAAAGCAATTCAACAAGCCAAAGATCATGGACTACTGGGGGATAATATACTAAATTCTGGATTTGATTTCAATATTACCTTGATTCGAGGTGCTGGGGCTTTTGTTTGTGGAGAAGAAACTGCCTTGATAGGATCAATCGAAGGGAAAGCGGTTGAACCAATACTCAGACCACCATTTCCTTCTCAAAGCGGTTTATGGGGGAAACCAACAAACATCAATAACGTAGAAACATGGGCAAATGTAGCACCAATAATTAGCAGGGGTGGTGATTGGTATTCTTCTTTAGGAACCGAGAAAAGTAAAGGTACAAAAGTATTCTCATTAGTGGGTAAAATCAACTATACTGGTCTCGTTGAAGTGCCCATGGGCATCAAATTACGTGAAATCGTTTATGATGTCGGTGGTGGAATCCTAGAAGATAAGAAATTTAAAGCGGTACAAACCGGTGGACCATCTGGTGGTTGCCTTCCCGAAGGATCCATTGACTTGCCAGTTGATTATGAAAGTTTAACCACAGCAGGTTCTATCATGGGTTCAGGTGGTATGATTGTTGTTGATGAAGATACATGCATAGTAGATTTGGCCAAATTTTTCATCGATTTCACCCGTGATGAATCATGTGGTAAATGTACCTCCTGTCGTGAGGGATTAGATGCGTCTTATCAGATATTAGAAAGAATAACAGAGGGTAAGGGCGACCCTAGTGATCTTCAGTATTTAGAAGATTTAGGACAGACAATTATAGATTTCTCAATGTGTGGTCTTGGAACAACAGCTCCAAATCCAGTATTAACTACTCTCAGGTATTTTCGAGATGAGTACAGCGCGCATATAGAAAGGAAGGAATGCCCAGCAAAAGTTTGCAAAGCATTAATCCAATTTGAAATAAATGAGAAATGCACTGGATGCGGCAGATGCTTAAAACTTTGCCCTGTTAATGCAATCACAGGAGAGAAAGATAAACTCCATCAGATCAATAGTGATCTATGTGAAAAGTGCGGGGTATGCTTAGATAGTTGTAGGTTTGAAGCTATTGATGTAAAGAGTGGTGTAAGCTAAATGGTAAGATTAATTATTAATGGTCAAGAAGTTGGAGTAGAAGAAGGGAAAACAATACTAGAAGCAGCACAATCCATTGGTATTGATATCCCAACACTTTGCTATCATCCCACACTCAGCCCTTATGGTGCTTGTCGATTGTGTGTGGTAGAGATTGAGAACAATGGTAGAACCACCCTTCAGGCTTCTTGTCAATATAAGGTGCAAGAAGGTATTAATGTCCAAACGCACTCCGAAAGGGTTGTAAAAGGACGTAAAATGATGGCAGAGTTACATCTAGCGCGTTGCCCCGATTCAGAGGAAGTAATAAAAATAGCCAATAGTTTGGGAGTAACAGATACTAGACTTGAGAAAAAGAATGAAGATTGTACACTTTGTGGTTTGTGTGTACGGATTTGCCACGAACGAATGGGTATTGGAGCAATAGATTTTGTTAATAGAGGGATAAACAGAGAGATAAAACCGCCTTTTGATACTTATTCAGCAACTTGTCGTGCCTGTGGCGCCTGCGTCTATATATGTCCTGCAGGAGTAAGAGGACCGAAATTAGAAGAAGTTTCTGAAAGTAAACCTATTCCTATTCCATCTGAGTTTGATGAGGGATTAATTTCAAGAACCGCTATTTATACGCCCTTTCCCCAAGCAGTCCCAAAAATACCTGTAATCGACCGAGAAAGCTGCATGCATTTCATTACCGGTGGTTGTAAGGTTTGTGAAGAAGTTTGCGAAGCAAAAGCCATTAAATATACCCAAGAAGATGAGAACATTGAGCTTAATGTTGGTGCTATTATTTTAGCAACTGGTATAGATAATTATGACGTTCGTAAGGTTGAAAACTACGCTTATGGAATGTCTGAAAATATTTATTCAGCTATAGAGTTCGAACGTATTCTTAATGCAAGCGGTCCAACAGGTGGGAATATTAATCTCCGAAGTCAAGGTGCTTTTACCGATAAACAACCCAAAACTGTTGGGATTGTACACTGCGTTGGATCAAGAGACAAAAATCACAATGAGTATTGTTCTCGTGTGTGTTGTATGTATTCGCTGAAGTTTGCTCACTTAGTGAAGGAACGACTCCCAGATTCAAATGTAATAAATTTCTATATAGACATGAGGACTTTTGGAAAAGGCTACGAAGAGTTCTATATGCGGTTATTAGAAGAAGATGTAATCTTCATTAGGGGAAAAGTAGTGGATGTAGACGTCGATAAAGCAGGTACAAGTGATGAACAGATCACAATAAAAGTGAATGATAGTTTACTTGGAAAGACTCTTAAAATACTATTAGATATGTTAGTTCTCAGCCCTGCCTTAGTAGCTAAGCCAGATAGTAGAGAGGTTGGCAATTTATTTGGCGTAGGATGTACTACTGCAGGGTTCTTTCAAGAACGACACCCAAAAATGGCACCAGTAAATGCAATGGTTGATGGAGTTTTCTTAGCTGGAGCATGCCAAGGACCAAAGGATATTCCTGATTCTGTGGCACAAGGAGGAGCTGCAGCTGGAGGAGCACTTGCTTTGATCCATAGTGGATTTGTTGTAGAACCTATTACCTCTACTGTGGATGACACAAAGTGTTCGGCGTGTAAGACCTGCATCAGTTTATGTCCATACACCGCAATTAATTTTGACGAGGAAAAGAATGCATCAGTAATAACAGAAGAGAAATGTCATGGATGTGGAATATGCGTCAGTGTATGTCCTTCCAGCGCTATAAGTCAGAAGTATTATTCAGATGAAGCGATTCTTGCAGAAATAAGAGGGGCTTTATTGCAGGAGATATTACAGGAGGTGCGAAAATGAGCTCAGAAACTGATTTTCAACCTACAATTGTAGGACTATTCTGTAAGTGGTGTACCCTCGCTGGAGCAGACTTAGCAGGCGTTAGCCGATTGAAAATGCCTCAAACTGTAACAGCAATTCGAGTGCCGTGTACAGGGCGTATTGACCCAACTTTTGTATTAACTGCATTCGAAGAAGGAGCAGATGGTGTACTCGTTGGTGGGTGCCATTTTGGGGATTGTCACTATCAAGAGGGGAATTATAATGCAGCAAAACGAATGGCACTAATGAAAGCTACTTTAAAGGACTTCGGAATCGAATCGGAGCGTCTAAGGATAGAATTGATTTCTGCAGGTGAAGCTAAAAAATTTGCTAATGTAGTTACCGATTTTACAGATCAAGTCAAGGCTTTGGGACCATTACAATGGAATGGATACAAAAAGAGAGGTGATTGGGCTAATGAGTGAAAAGTTAAAATTTGCACTATTTTGGGGAGGCTCCTGCGGTGGCTGTGAAATCGCGGTACTAGATACAGATGCAGGTATTCTTGAAATTGCAGCACTAGCTGACATTCTATTGTGGCCTGTCGCTGTAGATGGAAAATTTTCTGACATAGAGGCACTGCCTGACAAAACAATAGATGTTTGTTTATACAATGGATCATGTCGAAATTCAGAACTAGCACACGTTGCGAAACTCTTAAGAGCAAAATCCAAGGTTATGATCGCTTTTGGAACCTGCGCATGTCATGGCGGAGCGCCATCCTTAGCTAACTTCGCTAATAGTGAAGAGGTCTTCGATCGTGCGTATATATCATCAGTTAGTACCCCTAATCCTGACAAGATCATCCCTCAACGAAAAGTTAAGGTACCAGAAGGAGAAGTGACTCTTCCAGAGATATATGACCAAGTTCTTCCTTTAGATCATGTAGTAGATGTGGATTATTACCTTCCAGGGTGTCCTCCCCACCCAGACCTGATTATGACAGCTGTTGGAGCTATTAAATCAGGAAATCTTCCTCCGAAAGGAACTATGATTACTGATGGTACTACAGTATGCGAAAAATGTCCACGAGAACGAACAGAGGAGAAGAAAATCCATGAATTCAAACGAATTTGGGAAGTCACAGATCTCGATCCTAATCGTTGCTTCCTTGAACAAGGAGTTTTATGTTGTGGTCCAGCAACAGTTGCTGTATGCCAAGCAGCATGCCTTGATGCAAATATGCCTTGTAGAGGTTGTTCTGGTCCTCCTCCAGATGTTCGTGACCAAGGTGCAAAAATGATATCAGTATTAGGATCAATTGTTGATACTGAAGACCCTGAAGAGTTTGAAAAGATTATGAGTCAACTACCTGATCTTGGTGGTGTTTTTTACCAATTTAGTTTAGGGAGTTCAATTTTAAAGCATAAAAGGTAGATAGAAATGAAGAAAATTGAAATAGATCCTATTACACGTTTAGAAGGTCATGGAAAAATTACCATCTTTCTAAATGATGATGGACAGGTTGCAAACACTTACTTCCAAGTTCCAGAATTGCGAGGATTTGAACGATTTTGCGAGGGGCGACCTGTAGAAGATATGCCTAGGATTACCATGAAAATTTGCGGAGTATGCCCCTCAGCACATCATTTAGCCTCAACAAAAGCAATGGATGGAGTCTTCAATGCGGATCCACCGCTAGCAGCCCACAAGATTAGAGAACTTTTCTATTGCGGACATATGTTACACTCACACATAGCTCATTTTTATGCCCTTGCGGGTCCTGATTTTGTAGTTGGACCTGATGCTCCTCCTGCAAAACGTAATATACTTGGAGTAGTAGAAAAAGTTGGACTTGATATCGGAAAACAGGTAATTACTGCTCGATCATATGCACAAAAGATTCAAGGGATTTTAGCAGGATCAGGAAGGGCCCCCGCTGCAGGTATTCCTGGCGGTTGGGCACGATCCTTGAAAGAGGAAGAACGAGAAGAAATCAAAAAGATGGCAGAAGTTCTTGTTGATTTCAGTAAATTTACACTCAAGATCTTCCACGACATCGTCCTTGCCAATGAAACCTATAAAAATATCATTTTAGGGGATGCTTATTACCATAAAACGCATTATATGGGACTAGTTGACGAAAATAATCATCCAAACTTCTATCGCGGCATGGTTCGTGTAGTAGATGTAGAAGGTAATGAGATCACTAAGTTCCCCCAAGAAGATTACTTAGATCACATTGTAGAAATCCCTTCTGAAATGAGTTATCTAAAGTTCACCTACCTTAAGGAAAAAGGTTGGAACGGTCTTAAAGATGGAGCAGACTCAGGAGTATATCGGGTTGCACCGTTGGGGCGTCTGAATGTCGCTGATGGAATGTCAACACCCGTTGCTAATGAAGAATATAAGGCTATGATGGAGACTTTAGGCAAACCTGCTCATCACACTCTTGCAATGCACTGGGCACGGGTTATTGAGCAGATGAACGCAGCAGAAAGAGCATTAGAACTTATCAATGATCCCGACATCATGAGTCAGAATCTCCGTGCTAAGTTAGACACCCCAGATGAAGGAGTAGGTATTGTTGAAGCTCCACGAGGAACACTAATCCATCATTACAAAACAGACGAACGAGGTGTGCTTAAAAAGAATGGGGTAAACCTTATTGTAGCGACTGTTCATAATCATGCTGCAATATGCTTATCTATTAAGAAAGCCGCTGAAAAAGTAGTGAAAGGTCCTGAAGTTGACCAAGGCATGCTCAACATGGTAGAAATGGCATTTCGTGCCTATGACCCCTGTTTTGCCTGTGCAACTCACTCACTACCAGGTCAGATGCCATTGGAAGTCATAGTAAAGGACTCCCAAGGTAAAGAAGTATGGCGAGGTAGTCAATATATACAAAGACGAAAATAAATGTAATATAGTTTGACCCTTTTTTTTCCTATTTCATTGAGTAAATGAGGTGGAAAGGTATGAAAATCTTTGTTTTAATTAAACCGGTACTTGATCGAAATGCAGATATTGAACCCGATGAATTAGAGCTATCAGAATTCGATGATGATGAAATAGTGATAAATCAATATGATTATCATGCACTCGAAGCTGCAATCGCTCTAAAAGAAGCTAGTCAGGTTGAACACATAACTGCAATTAGTGTTACATGTGAAGAAGCCACACATGTCCTCCAAGAAGCTATGGCAATGGGTGCCGATGAAACACTCCTAATAAAAACTGAGGACTTGGAAACTAGGGATGAAATTATAATTGCGGAGATATTAAGTGCGGCAATTAAAGAAAAAGGAATCCCTGACCTTATTTTTTGTGGAATGACGTCATTTGACTTAGGTTCTGGAGCAGTTCCTGCAATGCTTGCAGAGTTCCTAGAATTACCTCATGCTAGCTATGCGGAAAAGTTTGAATTTGAGGAGAATCGAGTTAAAATAGATAAAACAATTGAAGGAGGATATCGATCAGTCCGATTATCCTTACCAGCAGTTCTTTCTGTTGCTAACACTGCTAATAAGCCCCGTTATATTAGTGTTGGTCGAATCATGAAGGCACGGAAAAACCCCGTCCCTAGCATGGAATTAGACGATATTGATGTCGATGATCTTGAGTCCACTATCAAGGTTTTAGAGACAAGTGCACCCCCAGAACGACCCGAATGTGTAATATTTGAAGGAACAGGGGCTGTTGAGGAATTGTTCGAACGATTAAAGCAGGATGGCATAAACCTGGAGGAGATTGGCAAATGAGTATCCTAGTAATTGTTGAATACAGAAAAGATGAACTTTTAGATGGTACTAAAGAAGCATTTGCAGTTGCTAAAGCCCTCGCTAGCGATCTTCAATGGGAATTCAATGCAGTTATCCTAGGGAGAGACTTAGAAAATCTTGCGAATACAGTAGGGCAATATGGTCCAAATAAAGTATATGTGGTTGATGATCCTTTACTAGGCGATGTGAATGTGCTTTCTTATACGACCGCACTCAGTACAGTAGTTAATCAGGTCAATCCTAAGCTTGTTCTTTCATGTGCTACTCTTACCATGTCAGAAATTCTTCCTCGAGTGGCTATTCGGACTAAAGCAAGTATTTTAAGCGGTTGTACAAAATTTGAATCAAATAATGGATCCTTCAAAGTACTAATCCCAACTTATGAGGATATGATATTTAATGAGATAATTCCAACGCGTGCTGTCACAATAGCGACTCTTTTACGTGGAAGCATTGCTGCTGCGGAACCTGATTCGTCCCATTCCGCCGCCATTGAGAAAATGACTGTGTCCGATATGACCGACGACCGAGAGGAATTTATAGATGAGACCTTTGTAGAAGCCACTGTTGATATCTCAAAAGCAAAAATCATTGTTGCGGGAGGCTTGGGCGTCGGTACTAAGGAAAATTATGACTTAATCTGGCAGCTTCGTGATAAATTAGGTGGTTCTCCTATAGCTGAAGTCGGGGCTACACGACTAGCAATTGACCTAGAGATGGTTCCGTACGACCATGAAATCGGTCAAACAGGTAAGATTGTAACTCCTGATTTATTCATCAGTGCAGGAATTTCTGGTGCAATACAACATGTCTTTGGTATGAAGAACTCTAAAACTATTATTGCCATTAATACGGACGAGGAGGCGCCGATCTGGAAAGTAGCGCACTATGGAATTGTGGGTGATTTAGTAGAAGTTATCCCCGAATTTCTAAAGCGTCTATAGGGTTTTGTGAACATAATGAGTCCCACTCATCTTTACTCTACTACGAATAATAATGGCGAAGCTAGAGAACTCTTTTACAATGTCCCCCATGAAATTGAACTGTTAATGTACCTAGGTGCTGCGATTACAGCGTTAATTGTAATATTTGGAACTATTCAACTATTGAGAGTATGGTTCAGTGGAAAAAGAGAACTTTCCTTTTTTGGAATGATAAAACGAGCACTTAGAAATATGTTTCGACCGAAAGAGATTAAACTGTTGTTAGGATCTAGGATCAGCAGAAAGGGAGCTTACTCACTTCTCATGCATTGGTTGATTCTACTGGGGATAATAGGGCTAGGAATCGGTACCACCCTACATGCCATTCATGGAGATATCTATCCTTTCATCTATGATGAGCTTTATGATATCTTTGTTTTCTTTACAGATATTTCAGGGCTATTACTGGTGATTGGGACTGTAATGGCGATTTTTCGACGTTATGTTTTATGGCGTGGTTCATTCGAACATGAAGACCTTATGGATGGAGTCATTTTAGTTGGTTTGCTTTTCTTAGGTCTATCTGGCTTCTTAATTGAAATTGTTCGGATTGCCGCTACTAATCCCGCCTATGAGGACTGGTCTATTATTGGTACCCCGTTAGCCGCAATTTTTGAAGGTATCGATTCAGAGTTACTAGAACAAATTCACTTAGTAGCATGGGTTTTACATATTTTTGTTGCATATGTGGTATTAGCTTATCTTCCTTACTCAAAATTATTCCATATGTTCGGGAGTATTGGAAGTATACTCCTTTTAGACCCTAAGCGTCCTAAAGGTCTCTTGAAATACTCTGAAGGAGGAATCCATTACAATACAGACCTTACTTTTGAGCAGTTAATCCAGTTATCTGCCTGTGTAGAATGTCATAGATGCAACAATGCCTGTCCCGCTCATGAAAGTGGTGAACCACTTTCTCCTATGCTTGTAGTCCGTGACCTCAATAGAATGGTATACAAAAACCTTTTCCGCATAAAACACGAAAAAATGGATCTACATAGCACTAATCCAGGGATTGCATCAGAAACATTATGGGCATGCACAACATGCCGCGCATGTGAAGAAGAATGTCCAACAATGGTTCAACACATGGATATAGTTGCAGGCATGCGGGCACACCTTGTAGAAGAAGGAAGCAACGTCCCAGAGACACTTATCGACACAATGAAGAGTCTTTTCAAAAATGGCAATCTATTTGGTCAACCTAAGAAATTAAGGTTTGCGTGGGCGGAAGATCTCCAAATCCCTCTGCTAAAGGAGACGGAATCTAAGACTCTATTATATGTAGGATGCACTGGTTGTTATGACCCTCGTAATCAGAAGGCAGCTAGAGAATTGGTTAATGTCCTTAGAGCATTAAAAATAGATTTTGGAATTCTTGGAAAGAAGGAAAAGCACGATGGAGATACAGCTCGTCGACTAGGAGAAATATCCCTCTTTGAAAAATTGATGGCAGATAATACGAAGGCTATGAACAAAGCAGGTGTCAAAAAAATCATTACGTTTTCCCCACACAGCTATAATACGTTTTTGAATGAATATTCTGACCTAGACACTGATGTTGAGATAATTCATTACACTAAAGTCCTAGCAGATGCATTAGCGGCAGGAAAACTTGAATTCAATGGAAAAGAAGAAATTCAAGTGACTTTCCATGATCCGTGTTATCTTGGAAGATATAACGAAGATTATGAAACTGCACGGCAGGTTTTAGAAGCAATTCCAGGTATTAAACTTGTTGAAATGCCAAATACTAAGAGTAATAGCTTTTGTTGTGGAGGTGGTGGAGGAGGAATGTTTCAAGAGTCAAAAGTAGGGGCGCGACCATCCGAGATCCGTGTAAAAGAAGCTGTCTCTACAAAGTCCAAGGTCTTAGTAACAGCTTGTCCATTCTGTACATCAATGTTCACAGACGCAGCGAAATCTACACAATCAGAAATTGAAGTTAAAGACTTAGTTGAAGTTATAGCCGAAAGATTGAAACAACCAGCGGAATAATCGAAATAACTCGTTTCAGCCAGCCCTTTTTTGAAAGGTAAGACATTTTATGACACATAATACGAAAATCCTCGTCTTAGGTCTCGGCAATGAAATTCTTGGAGACGATATGCTGGGCATCGAAGTCGTTAATCAATTAAAACAGAGGAAAAAACATACAGAGAATATTAAGTTTATGACAGCAGCTATTGCAGGATTAGACTTTGTGGAAGAATTTTTAGATTATAAAGTAGTTATTGTTGTTGATTCCTGGATTACTGACCGAAAAGAAAAGACGATTAGACGTTTAAATATTGAGGATCTGGAAAATACTATTAGTTTTTCATCACCGCATCATCTTAACTTTGCTACAGCGATTAACCTAGGGAATAAATTGTTCCCAGAAAGAATGCCTGAAAAAATCATTATGTTTATAGGAGAAATTAATCCTGTAGAAGATTTTTCAGAAACAATTTCTGAGGAAGCAGCAGTTAAAATTCCTCATTTAATAAGCCTAGTCGAAAAAGAGATCTCTAAAATTCTAGAAGAAATAGACTAATGTTTTAATAAAGAATCAGGTGGAGAATATTCTTGCTGTTAACACAAGTTCATCTCTTGAAGATACTGTCTCTTATCCATTTTGATATTGATGAGGAGAAACCTACTCCTGAAAAAATCTTAAAATTGCCGCTTAACGCTCTTAAAGGGATGAATGAAAAAGAAGAGGTAGGCCTCAAAGAAAGCATGGGAATACAGACGATTCAAGACCTTTTTAATTGTGAATCATCTGTCACAGAAATTGCAACTAAGACAAATATATCAGAAAACAAGATAGACCGATGGGTACGGATGACGGAACTTCTCAGAAGCCTTACGAGTGGTAGGATTACAACACCTAAAATTGTGATTGTTGGTTTGGATAATGCAGGGAAAACTAGTGTAATTCTTACTATGAAACGGATCACAGACAAAGTACCAAAAGAGACTAGGTTAAAAGAAATTCAGAAGTTAAAGCCTACCAAAGGAGTAAAACGTCAAGAAATGGTTCTACAGGGGCAAACTATGATATTATTTGATATGGGTGGACAAGAAGCCTATCGTCAACGGTATCTAAAGACACCTCAAGACTATCTTGATGGAACGAACCTTGTCATCTTTATACAGGATATATTAGATGAGAAACGTTATTCGGAGGCTAATAAATATTTCGAAGGACTAGCTAGAGTGATATACAAGCTTGGATTAGACCCGGCTTTTGCAGTCCTATTCCATAAAATTGACGACAAACTACCTGAGGATTCAAAATATTGGAAAGTTATGGAAGATCAAGCGTCCTTATTACGGTTTATTCTGCGAGACATTTGGAAAGACAGACCTACCCCCTCTCTTAAAACAGAAATGGTATTTCAAACAAGTGTATTACGTGAATCGAGTGTTTTTTTGGCGATTTCGGATGCTTTGAAATTTGTCTCACCAGTACAGGATATTTTGCGGGGTAGTGCGCAAGAAGCCGCCAAAACTTTGGATTCGGATTTATTACTACTTGTTTCGGATAATGGGTTAGAATTAGCACGTTTTCAGGAAAAAAACGTCGACTACCTGAAGGATGAACCCTTAGATTTCCTTTTTACGAAGACATTATTGAAAATTACAGAGATGCAAGAAAGATCCAGCGTGTTTCCTATTCAAATCGGCAAAAAAAAGCTATATCATGTTATTACAACCACACTGATTAATGAAAAACCAATTTATTTATCCTACCTGTCACATGTGGACGCAATCCCTAAGCAAGCACAAATTGAAGAGATTTTAGATGATACTTTCCTTCCTTGGGTTGCTAACTATTTTGAAAAAATGTGAACTACTCGCAGGTCAAGCCTGTGAGCTTCATTCTTCTACAATAGCACTTGTTCGGACAAATGGGGTCTAACTTAATCGGATGATTAGCTCAGCATTCTTGCGTATAACTAGTAAGGGAGCTTTCGTCTAAAAAACCCAAACGTGTCTTTCCTTTGTTTTTTACCAACCTTGGTTCCTACAACAATTACTTTTTTGAGAGGACTCTTATCATTTCCAAATACCACACATTTAGGAATAGTCATTGGATAAAGTGATTTTGATGACTTTAGAGGACAAAAGAAATAGCTTAGATGAATGGAAGAAGAAGTATCCTGAAAAATTTGCCTCTGAAGTGAGAATATTCCGCAATATCCACCGAGGGGACCGGATCTTTCTTCATACAGGATGTGGGGAGCCGCAATACTTAGTAAATGCCCTTGCAGCTTATGTAGAATCTCATCCCAAAGCTTTTGTTGATGCTGAGGTGTTTCATGTATGGACGCTGGGAGTAGCCCCATATACAGACTCTAAATTTCGAACTAATTTCCGACATAACTCTTTTTTTGTAGGAACACCAACTAGAGAAGCTATCAACACAGGATTGGCAGATTATACACCTGTTTTCCTTTCAAATGTTCCAGATTTGTTTTATCGAGAACTTGTACCGATAGATGTGGCTATGATCCAAGTTTCACCCCCGGACCGTCATGGTTTTGTAAGTCTTGGTGTTTCTGTGGATATAGTAAAGGCAGCAGTTGAAAAAGCGTCATTAATTATTGCCCAGATTAATTCACACATGCCGCGAATCCATGGCGATGGTTTCATTCACATAGAAGATATTGATTTCATTGTACCCTATAATGAGCCAATCTTGGAGTTTGATCCGGAACCAACTGAGCTAGAGTCCATAAGCAGTCGGATTGGGAAATATGTCGCAAATCTCATCCAAAATGGTGACACGATACAGGTAGGTTATGGATCAATCCCGAATGCTGTTATGGCAAATCTCACCGATAAAAAACACCTTGGATGCCATACTGAGCTGATTTCAGATGGGTTGGTGGAGTTGATCCAACAAGGTGTCGTCGATAATTCTCTTAAAACCCTTAACCGAGGAAAATCAATTGCTTCTTTTTGTATGGCTAAGAAGGAGACCTATGATTATCTTCATGACAACCCAACGATAGAATTAAGAAGAATAGACTATACCAATGATCCCTTGGTTATCGCTCGCCATGAAAATATGGTAGCAATCAATAGTGCTTTACAAATAGATTTAACTGGACAAGCTTCAGCCGAATCAATTGGAAAAACTTTTTACAGTGGAATTGGTGGGCAAGCCGACTTTATGAGGGGAGCAACTCTTGCAAAGGGAGGAAAGACGATTCTTACCCTACAATCAACTGCTGAGGATGAAACACTTTCCAGAATCGTTCCTTTCCTACCCGAAGGAGCAGGAGTTACGCTAAATCGTGGAGATGTCCATTACATAGTGACAGAATATGGAATTGCATATTTACATGGAAAAAACATTCGAGAAAGGGCAATTGAATTGATTTCCATAGCTCACCCCAAGTTTCGTCCATGGCTGATCAAAGAAGCCAAAAAATTTAATCTAATCTATAAGGATCAAGCTTTCATACCAGGAAAAAGGGGAGAATATCCCGAATACATAGAAACATGGAGAACTACAAAAAAAGGTCTTGAAATCATACTTAGACCTGTTAAAATTAGTGACGAACCACTTTTAAAGGATTTCTTTTATGACCTGAGTGATCAGAGTCTGTATCGACGATTCATATCGACTAGAAAAGATATGCCTCATGAACGTTTACAAGAGTTTGCGGTGATTGATTATACTAAGAATATGGTTATCCTCGCTGTGATAAAGGATGAGGATGGAAAAGAAACAGTTGTGGGTATGGGGCAATATGGAATTCTCCCCGATACTCATATAGCAGAAGTAGCTTTTGTAGTGAGAGACGAATATCAAAATAAGGGAATAGGAAACGAATTACTTAGTTATTTAACTTATTTAGCAAAGAGTCAAGGCCTTTTAGGATTTATTGCAGAAGTTCTCCTTGAAAACCGCGCAATGCGCCATTTATTTGAAAATATGTTTCCAAACCTTGAAAGAAGACTTATAGAAGGGATTTATGAACTTAGAATGGATTTCTCTGTGGAAGAATGAATTTTAAATTCTTATATTAGATTTAGTTGAGATTAAAAGTTATATAAGGAATTGTTAGTTATGAACTCAAAATTGGGTTATTGTAATGCATTAATCCTGATAATGAGTAGAACTTAAAAAGAGTAATTAAAATCAATATTTTTATTTTCATAGACTATTTATTAAAAAAGGATACAAGAAGAGCATTATCAATGACAAGTTATCAGATTAAAAATATGAAGCGAGAGTTAGGAAATGCATGTCGCGCGTTACGGGAAGGAAAACCAGTCCTAGTATTTGATCGTGAAGACAGGGAAGCTGAAATTGACATAGTAGTGGCAGCTACCGAAATCTCCCCAAAACATATTTATCAGCTACGGTTAGATGCTGGAGGACTTATTTGTGTTGCAGTTCATCCACAAATAGCAAAAATATTGAATCTTCCATTTCTTGCTGAATTATTTAAACGAAATTACAAACAGTTTCCATTATTAGAAAAATTGGAAGGACATGACATACCTTACGGTGAAAAATCGTCATTTAGTTTAACCATTAACCACAGAAAAACTTTTACAGGGATCACCGATAATGATAGAGCACTTACAATATCGGAATTTGCAAAACTAAGTGGAAAGCTCTATTATAATGGTATGACACCTGAAGAAGCTCGAACTGAATTTGGAGAGAATTTCCGTTCACCGGGTCATGTTTTTCTATTAAGAGGAGCAGATGGCCTACTACGGAAACGAACAGGACATACAGAACTTACAATCGTATTAGCAGGTATGGCGGGAATTACGCCTGTAACTACCATTTGTGAAATGATGGATGGAGAAACAGGGAACGCATTAAACTTAGAAAAAGCAAAAGAATATGCTGTAAGACATTCATTCCCTATTATTAACTCAGAACTAATTTTAGAAGAGTTTCTGAAAACCGACGAGGAATAACCCGTTGACAAAAAGAGTTGGAATAGTAGATACGACATTTGCTAGATACGATATGGGCTCTGTAGCCGTTCAAACAATTCGAGAAAATGCGAATTTCCAAGTAATTAGACGAACAGTGCCAGGTGTCAAGGATTTACCTGTGGCTGTTAAAAAACTAATTGAAGAGGAAGAATGTAAGGCGGTATTGGCATTGGGTATGCCTGGTTCTGAACCTATTGACAAAACATGTTCCCATGAAGCTTCACTTGGTTTAATTATGGCACAATTAATGACCAACCAACACGTATTAGAGGTATTCGTCCATGAAGATGAAGCTTCAAGTGATGCAGAACTTATAGAAATCTGTAAAGACAGAGCAAGTAAACATGCATTAAACCTGATTCGAGTGGTTGAAGACCCTGATTGGTTTGTTAGACATGCTGGACAAGGTCTACGACAAGGACACCCAGATGCAGGTCCATTGGAGTGATAAATATGAGTGAAACTAAATTAGGATTTGTTGTTTCGGAATTTAATGCGGACATCACGTTGGTGATGCTTGAAGTTGCAAAAGATCATGCAAACTTTCTTGGGGCGAAAGTAGAAGAAGTGATTAAGGTTCCTGGAGCGTTTGATATGCCCTTAGCAATCAGGAAATTACTACAAAAAGAGAATATCGATGCTGTAGTTACTTTGGGAGCAGTTCTGAAAGGAGATACTTCTCATGATGAAGTGGTAGCAGGTCATAATGCAAGGAAGATCATGGATCTTTCCCTAGAATTTGGAAAACCAGTATCATTGGGTGTTTCTGGGCCAGGACAAAGTCATGCTCAAGCTAAACAACGTATTGAACATTATGCGAAACGAAGTGTTGAAGCAGCATTGAAACTTGTTCGTGCTCTTGAAACTTAGGTTGTAAATGAATTTAAACCGTTTTCACAAGCCAGGGGAAGCATAGTGGCTTCTATCTTCGTTAAAAAAGCGTTAATAGGATCAGAATTACTTCCAAAGAAGAATGTACGTATTACTTTCGAGAAAAAAAAGATTACAGAAATTATAACGGATGGAACGAGAAAAAAAACCGATCTTTGCTTTGAATATCACTTGGTTACGCCTGCATTTATCAACTCGCATGTACATTGTGCAGACGCGTTAGTAAAAGATCAAGCATTTGGTTATAATCTTGAAACTGCCGTGGGTAAAGATGGAATAAAGTTTCAAGCTTTAGAAGAAGGAAAGCAATATCTCTCAATTGCGATAAAAACAGCAATTCAGAGCATGCTAGAAGCAGGGGTTTCAACTTTTGCCGACTTTAGGGAAGGAGGTGAATCTGGTGTTTTAACATTACGTAGAGCAGCTGAGGAATTGCCTATAAGGCCTATTATTCTAGGACGCCCAAATTCGGATCTAACCGATCTTAATCAAGTAGTAAAGCTTGCAGATGGCATAGGACTCTCATCTCCATTGGATTATGATTATAATCAACTAAAACAAATTGCCCAAACCGCTAAAAAGGTTAATAAAACTATCAGCACCCATGTTTTAGAGTCCCAAGAGATAACAGAAAAAAGAAAAAAGAACAATGAAATTAGTGACTTAGAACTTGCTATAAATCCTCTAAAAGCTCAAAATTTGATCCATCTGACACATGCAACATCGGAAGATATAGATAAGCTTACGAACCGAGAACATGCAATCCTATGCCCTCGAAGTAACATCTATTTTCAAGAAGGATTTCCGCCTTTAATAACACTGATGAAAAAAAAGATTCTAATTGCGTTAGGTACTGATAATACTATGGTTAACAATCCCAATCCACTAGAAGAAATACGAACAGTTGTTAACTGCCTTTTACTCCAAAAAATAGTACCAAATCTTACCGATATATTAAAAATGATCACTGTTAATGCTGCTAAGTTGTTAGGGGTAAATACAGGAGAAATAAGCATCGGTAAATTCGCCGACTTATGTATTTGGAATCTAAACAGCCCAAGAACTATATATTCTCATGATCCCCTACGAACCTTAATTTTCCGGGTAAGAGAGCCAGATCTTGTATGTCACTTCTTTGAGGGAGAGCGTATAAAATAAAGGAAGTATAATAGTAGTGAAAAGACCTATTGTGACGCTTAATGCAGCTATGAGCCTTGACGGACGAATAGCTACAGCAGGTTATCGTGATTCAACGCTTTCTAGTCGTGAAGATTGGATAAGGGTTCATGAAATGCGAGCAAAATCGGATGCAATAATGGTAGGGGCAGGAACTATTCGTTTTGACAATCCTACACTCAGAGTTAAACGAGAATTACTAGCATCTGAGCAAGACATCAAAGATCCTATTCGTGTTATTCCTTCTAGTCGAGGAGATATTGATCCGAATGCACGTGTAATCACTGTACAGCCAGAAATTCCGACAATTATTGCTGTAACTTCTCAAGCTCCTCAGAAAAATGTTGATAAGTTGAAAAAAAGGAGTGTAGAGATTCTTATATGCGGTACTAAGAATCATGTGAATCTGAAGATGCTATTAATCCAATTATATGAAAGAGGAATAAGAACGTTAATGGTAGAGGGCGGAGCTACGCTAAATTGGGCTATGTTGAAGGCTCAGCTGATTGATAATATATCAATTGCGATTGCTCCAGTAATTAGCGGGGGAATAGATTCAATTTCGTTTTTTGAAGGCAAAGGTCATCACAAAATGATTGATTCACCTTTGTTAGAATTACAATCCACAGAAACAGCGGGAGATTGCCTTGTACTCAAATATAGAGTAAATTATAATCAAAAAAGAAAGATAGAGATTTAAGATTTAATAAAAACGCGTGCCTCATTTCCAATGCAGATAATCTGCGCAAAATTCTTTGACTGAAGAAATTTTGTTGCATTTCGCGTGCCTAATGCCCCAGGTAACATCATAATTGCAAGAACCTCGGCTGCACGCGATACACGAGTTCCATGATCTGTTATACATCCCTCAAAGTGTTTTAATATACGTGTCCATGTCCAATCGATTTTGCGGGTGACTAAGATTTTGGCTGAGTTATTATCCATAGTTTTAATGTACTTATTAGCTTGCTCCAGATTAAAAAGGATAATCAATTCACCTGAAACAGTTTTATTCATATTAGGGCATTCACCGACCAATTTTAGCTCCATCATTAGATTTATCTCTCCTAAAGAAGAAGAGAGACTCATGAAACCAAACTTCGTTTATTCCGTTAAAGTTTCATTTGGTACGGTTTTTTTAGTATACTTTCTTTGGATTTTTTAAGTATTTGAAGCTAGCGGTCTCATTAAAAAACATGTGAGAAATGAGAAAACAAGTAAAGTGATTAACTATGCCTAGAAAAAGTATTATATTAAGTTTTGCGCTTTTTCTTTCGCTATTCTTTGTTGCATCGACCTTCACTTCGACACCTGCAGCGCTAAATGTATTAGCATCCGATGATTTGATGCGTGCACCCGCGCAATATCCTACAATCGACAACCCATATGCTACTCCAGGTGAAACAATAATATATGAAGTTACTGCCTTGACACTAGACATCAACAATATTTTAGCGGAAATGATCCCGCCAGATGCTGGTGTAACGGCAACCATTACCGGTGATTTCCTTAATAGCGAAATAAAAGTAAAAACTCTCCGAGCGGATTCACAACACTACCAAATCGCTACTCAAGCAATCCTCGCCCAAGATATGACAATTAGTGTCTCAGGCGATTTACCTGAGGAAATGCCTCCTTCTATGGCGGCAATGACCATTCCTGCAGGGACAGCAGTGCCTATCCCAATCTCGCTACCTGGTATGTTTTTTTCATTAGGTAGTCTCATTGGTGGTGAATATTTCCCCGATGTGTTAAGTGCTCGTGGAAGTTACTATCTCGACATCGATGTGATGGATGGAATGCCACTTTTCCTTGCAGAAAATGACTGGACGACCCATACAGCTAATTTCAACGAATTTGGAGAACTTCTAGAGAATGCCACCCAAGGATCGGTGACCGGTACTGCCTATAATGATAGTACCATGTTCACGTTTGACTTCTCGGGCTATAATCCAGATGCTCCTGACTTGAATAACGGAACAATCCTTTTCAATTGGAACATGACGGATTGCCTGCTCGATAGCATCGAAGTTGATATGTATCAAGATGTCAATCAAGATTCAATGATATCTTCCTGGGAACACTTTGAGGCGACAATTGAGCGTACAGGGCGGGAATTAAGACCACCGGATGTTCAAGTAGGTGACTCTTTCACTTACGGCACCGGGACTGTAACGGTCAGTCTCAGCGGCACAGGCAATCTCTGGGACGCTCTTAGTGATCAGATGATGCCTTCCGAATATACCGATTGGGCTACTTTCTATGCCGATCTTCAAAGCCAAATTAGCTCTTATAACAACCAAGAACTCTTTCGGTTTGATGTTGTTGGAGTTGATGGAGTTTATATGCAGACGGACATGTGGATGTACAATGAAACAACTGATATGCTAGAGCTAATGGTTGATATACCATTCCCAGTTGGCTGGGACACGTATCATCGGATTCCTGTTTTTAATGTAACAGGAGCTACAATTCTAGAGTATTTCGATTTGTATGATATCCCAAACGGTAAAGAGGAAGAGACTCGAGCGATACAAGAGAATGGAGATGATAAGGGACCCGATATGGGCGGTTTATACCGAGATGTAGAATTCGCCTATATTAGTACTGGTACCGACGTTGATCTTCTCTTCGTTGATGAGTGGGGTCACATCTACAGAATCGTCGATTATAATGCTCCTAGTAGACAAGGAGTATATGATTCAGTTCCTTTGTACTTTGAAGATGGCATGCAAGCACAGACTTCTGGATATAGCGTGCTTGAACCGATCAATTGGGATAACGATGTATATGTCGATTTGCTATTAGCTGATCCTGGGAATCCACACCACTTAGATGTGTGGAATGACACCGATGGTGACGGAAATTACAGTTATGGAGCAACCCTACTCAGCTTAGAAGGCTGGGATGCCGGCGAATATGGTGATGAGTACTGGTCTGCAGAAATTACCGATGTCCTAGTCACCGACTACGACAATGACGGTTATGACGATCTAATCGTTGCTTCCAAGTATCATGGTCCAATATGGATGGATGGTTACTATAATGAATGGGATGAGTGGGTAGATGATCCCCATTGGGATTGGGGTAGCTACCACAGCATTGATACATATTGGTACAACGACGCCACGGGTCAGTATCAACATGACTCGTATCTCGATTCCTTCGGTGATTGGCATCCGACCTTGGATATGGAAATTAGTGACCTGAATGGTAGCCCCATGCTTTTCGTGGTTAACGCAGAAGAAGACGTATTCCACCTATACACCTATACACCACATGGCTGGCGTAACGACTGGCAACATCTACCAGGGCATGATTCTATATCATCAGGCGCCTTCGGTGATTTCGATGGCGATGCTGATGCAACCGATCTAGTG
>JAEOTF010000445.1 GCA_016840025.1 Candidatus Hodarchaeota archaeon | reverse complement strand
CCCGCCGTATTCCTCGATGGTCTTGAACCTGAGTGCCTTCTCCAACTCATCTAGAATATCCACGCAGATTCGACCCATTTTAATCACTTATTAATTTTCGCGCGCTTGCACTAGAAGCCATCCCAATAAGCAAATTGTCCAATAAAACGACGTACTAACATTACTTTTGATTTCATTTCTGTTATCATTTTTCCATCCACCTTTGCTTATCCTTATATAATATTATATACTTACTTACTTATAAAGATATTGAATTAAGCATTTAAGCACTTAGGCATACATGCAGATTATGTAACACATATTATAGGTAGGTGATAAAAAATGGCAGAAGTATCGCACTGACAAGCAGCGAGCGGGCAGATAAACCAGCTAAAAGATGAAATAGGGGATAAAAAAATAGATGGAAAAAGGGTTTATTGGATCTTTAATTTTTTGATTTTCTTTTCAGGCCTGGGCTCGAGCTTGGGAAGTTTTATTTCTAGGATACCTTCAGCCATGCTTGCTGAAACTTTTTCTATCGCTATACTTTCGGCGAAGCCTATTAAATAAAAGAAAGTTGTATAAAAGGAATTGAATCTGTAAGGACTAATTCTCCTAAAACCACCCTTGTTGACTTGACAAAATAGTAAGGCGTCTTATTAACAAAACTCCTTTTTACCTTCTTTTTCTTAGCGTACGCTATAACTTAATAAGGGAGATAGACAGTCTAAAATGGTAATACAGTAACACAGCATTAAGTTGTATCAAATCGGAATAAGCGTGCTAATTTCTTAGAAATTCTACATCCTAATTTGAGATGCCCAATTCATGTAGGTCCAAAAATCCCATGAAAGTACAAGGGAAGGCTCAACATAGCAATGAAGATTGCATTCTTTGCAGTTCTGTGTTTCTTTCCAGTTAAATTCAGAAATCGCAGTTTTGATGTCAGTTTCAAGAACAGAAACGCGAATTGCGTATTCATTACGAACATAAAGGTAGAACCAAGTATCCCTCTGGATCTATGTTAATTGCTACCCAGGGTCTGCACTTCCAATTTTTTTCTTTTGCCATGACTTTGAAATAATTGATTGAATTCACAAGGGGATAGCCCTTTTTCTTCATTTCAATGAGTTTTCTGGCTATCTTTGCAATTTCGTCAGCGGTTGGTGCTGACGTATCGGCATTACAGTAATCGTAAGCCACGGCTACGGATATTCCTATATCCAATTCTTTTGCCAGCTTTACCATGTCTTCTATCTCGTATAGATTCTCTGTCATTATCGTTGTGTTAATTGTTAAAAAGACTTTTTCTTTGGATGCGATTATGCCTTCTATCGCTTTTTTGAAGCATCCACTGACGCCTCTAATCGTATCATGAGTTTTTTCCAAACCGTCCAACGAGACATAGATGGCACCGTTGATATACGGTGCTATTTCATCTATTCTGGATTCTAGGAGAGTCCCATTGGTAACAAGGCTTGTATGCAAAGGCAGAGACCGGGAAAAAGCAAGAATGTTAACCAAGTCATTTCTCAATAGGGGTTCTCCTCCTTCAAACGCGATTCCGCAAGCTCCTGAATCATAAATTTGCTTCAGAATTGCTTTTTCCTTCTCTAAATTTGGATCTGTGCCGGATCGTTTCCAGAAGGGACACATCTTGCACCGGAGATTGCAGTTGTATGTTAGCTTGTGCCCACAAAACAGTGGAGCCCTCATTCCCAACGAGTTTGAGAATAGTCCACGATATAGCCTCAGACCTAGCCACAAGGTTTCCACGTAATAGTGAGCGTTTTTTTCTTCACTGAGACAGTTGAAAACTTGCTTCATCCTCTCATCCCTGAAATCATTTGAATATACATTTACAAATACATGCTAATAAAAAGAGTTCGTTTCTTAGCACCAACGCTATTCTTGTTTTCTTTTAGCTCTGGCGTGCATGCCTGTTCCTAAATTTATTTGCTGGTGACTCATGCTTTTGGCTTTGTCTTATCTATGGATCATGATGTCGAATGGAGGCGCGCGCTAAGCACTGGTGAATTAAACTGCATATGGATCATGGCCATTTCTCATTCTCGCAATTGACCTTGAAGAATAGATTTTAAGCACGATAAAGGCAGTTAAAAATAGTACCAAGATTCCTGCCGCTAGGTAGGGAAGATTACTTGTGAATGTAATATATGAACTCGGGTTGAGGTAGGCTCCAAGCCCAAGCCCAAACATGATTAAGGATAACGAGAGAAAGAATGATAACTTATACAGTATCGGCGGTGCCCGAGAAGCTCTTTTTGCCTCTTTGTGCCTCTTTATTTCACCTAAGCTCAAAACTAGAGAAGTGCCCAAAACACTGATGGATAAAGGACCAATAAAGTTAAAGTTAAAGTTAAAGTTAAATTGGGGTTGGTAAAAATCGATGAAAGTCTCAACCCCAAACACAGACAGGGGAGCTAAAAACAGGATGAGTGCAGTTGAACCAACAAAAATTCCTATGTCTAGGATACCGCTAGAGGGTTCTTGCTCTTATGAAAATTTCAGAATAAGGAGATAATCGTTGCAATTGCTGATTCAACACAAGCAATGATGCTTTCGGGAAAAGGGACAATGATATCGTATGCTAAATTGCTAAAACTGCAATAAAAGTGATGCAGAGACAGACGGATTTATCCCAAGACTAATAATTATGCACAACCTTTACTCTACAAAAACAGCTGCAGCAATTACCGAAGTCCACAGTTTACCCTTGTTTCCTGTTGCTGATTGCGTTATGTTTGTTGTTTTGATTATTAATCCACTCGTTTTGAAAAATTGTTTACGCTCATCCCAAGCTTTCTCGGGGTCAAAGGGTATTCCCATGGTAGTAGCAAGCATTGTTGCAGCCAAGTCTTCTGCATAATCTCCTGCTACTTCATTAGTTTCTCCAAAAGAATGATGTTCAGAAAGATAACCATAATTGTTTTTTATTGATGGAAGCGCAACCCCGATTGATGATGCAAGTAATCTATGCTGTTCATTGGATGAATTTCTAGCTAGAACAACAAACGTTATTTTCCCAGGTTTAAGAGTCTTCAAACCTTTCTCTTTTGAGATCAATTTGCAACCTGGTGGTATGATGCTTGAGACGTTGACCAGGTTACAATATTGTATGCCTGCATTTCTTAAGGCTAATTCAAACGATTGCAAAGAGTCTTTATGCCTTCCAACACCTTTCGTCAAGAAGAAATATCTAGGTATCATTTTTGCTAATAAAATAGAGAATTAGTTTTTAAATGTTGGGTTTGTAAAATATTTTGGTGAAATTTCTATTTATAACTTATAATAACGAAATAAATAAAATCAAATTTTTTTATCATAATTATTCATTTATATGTCATTACGTGGGTTCAAATCCCACCATCCCCTGTTTTTTTAGCAAAACCAAATTGTCCAAAAATCGGAACAAACGTTCTATAGCATAGTTTATTTTACATAGATTACCATTATAGATGGGTGAGTGAGTGAGTGTAACATGGTAAAACTAAGTAAGCAAAGTCTTGTCATCCTCGTTCTGCCTGCTCTAATAATTTCTCTATTTTTCAACCTAATCCCAATCGCACAACCATCCCCTGTGATTGGGGTTGTTGACCATACATCGGTTGGGCATGGAACTGATAGCAGAGGAGAGCCTTCAACCTGGTATACGGTTTCGCTCTGGCTTCTCACGGAGGATAGGGTGAATGGCTTTGCTGTTGGCGAAACAATTGCCTACATTGTGGATAAGGATGATTTTGACAGGATAGTAGTAGGCGATGTTGTAAAGGGCTTTCCTCTTAGAGACCTTAAGATTGAGGTGAAGGAAATTATTCGCAAGACGGAGTCATCGATCTCAATATCCATACTAAGTAGCGAAGGCAGATGTGGTAACCTAGAGAGCCCCCTTCTCACACTGGAGAGGGAGAAGGAAAGTGTGGGTTATGTTCTTCTTACGTATCTTGAGGGAGCAAACGTTCCATGTTACAGGCATGTTGTTGCCAAAAGTGATATACTTGAGAAGTGGCCGCCCATCATAGAAATCACCCTCAAACTCGAATCAACTTCGGATGTATGTGTAGAGTGTATCGGCTTAATCGAGACGGTCCTCCGTGTTGGTCCGGTTCCAGATGGGACGGAAATAGTTGTAAACGGCCTTCGAGTTGTTGTATGAGATGAGCGATCAGATAATACTCAAAAGGAGTCGAATCCAGCCCGATTCAGTTGGTTGAAATGAAATAATGATTTTGTAACCAATTCCAGCAGTAAAAACGCTTCAGACCCCATCGAGCCCTCATTAATTGACTTATGCCTGAAGTGTATAGCCCCCTCGAATATTTTCCTTGGATTAATTTAGATAAAAATAAGGATGATATTGTTTTTTGCCTTTATTTTACTCAAATGCATCAACCACTAAAGAAACACCTTCAATTCTAACAACTTTAACATTTGTATTTTCTTCGAATGTATGGTTATCATCTATCGGTATGGCCCTAAAGAGTCGTCCATTAAACATTACAAGACCATTACCCTGTATACTATCTACCTTCCTTGATACAACAGCTTTCTTGCCTATCCATCCATCAATAGAGAATTTCTCAACACTTGGTGTATGAACAACCTTATAGAACTTACGTGATAACAGCACTCCTGCAGTAGAAACTACGAGGAAAATTACCCATTGAACAGGAATTGATGCACCTAGGAATACAGAAACTAATGCAGCGATACCACCTACACCAAACCAGAGTGAAAAGAATGCCGGTGCAGTCATCTCGACAATGAGTGCAATAGCAATGACTATTACCCAAGTTATTATTACTACAATACCTAGAAGGTCTAACATTTTATCATCTCCAAAAAAATTGTGCGGAGACTAAGTGGTCTCCCTGTCTTCAGTGACAAATTTCCCTTCAACGAAATCAATTATTGACTCAATGATATCGGCCGTTTGTTGTTCCTTCCTGCTTCCTTTCTTAAGTTTACTGGACCTGGTACGAAGTGTAGACATCATTTCACCTAGTCCGCCCAGATTACTTCCTTTACCGGTGGACATTGCTTCAACAAACATCTGAGACGCACCTAAGAATGCAGCTGCTTCATATGGAATCACTAGTTTGGTAGCCTTGCCATCGGCCATCTTTTCCATCATCTGTAGATACATATATGACAACAGTTCTGGTGTTGGTTCTGCCTTCCGAATTGAATTAAATACATCAGTGATGGCTTGAGCACGTCCTTCTGCCTCTTTTATGTATTTCAACCGTGTTGCTTCTGCAACTCTTTCTATAGCTTGAGCCTCACCTTGCGCTTCAGTGATCTTTCTTTGTTTATAGCCTTCAGCTTCTGTTATGTCTTTCTGTCTCACTGCTTCAGCAGTCAATATCACAGCTCTCTTTTCTCTTTCTGCTTTCATCTGCCTAGACATCGCTTCAGTTATATCATGTGGAGGATCAATCTTCTGTATCTCAACTCTAGCAATTTGCACACCCCATACATCAGTAGCCGTGTCTAGAACTTCCCTCAGTTTAGTATTGATGGTATCTCTTGATATCAAAGACTCATCTAACGACATTTCACCTACTACGTTCCTCAAGTTTGTTTTAGCCAACTTTGTGGCTGCTTCATCAAAATCTTCGACTTCATATAACACTTTCTTGACATCCGTGATTCTGTAGTATATTACAGCATCTACTGTCACAACTACATTGTCTTTAGTAATAACAGATTGAGGTTCAACATCAATCACTATTTCTCTGGTATCTACTCTGATTATCTTATCTATGAAGGGATTAATCATGGTTAATCCTGGTCCTGCTGTTCGCTTAAAATCACCCAGTCGCTCAATTACACCTTTCTGAAAGGGTCTAATTATCTTGATCGAACGCGAGGCAATGATTATTACTATTACTAGAACTACAATCGCTGCAAACTGGAATACAAACTCATCGATTTGAAGTATCAGTTCACGACACCTCTTTCCAACTTAGCATTATAAGCCATTTTACATTCACTATTATGTAGCAATTGTATGTAATAATTGTTGCGATTGTAAATTATTTATTCTAATCAATTTAGAATCGATATCTCATGCTTCTTTGATATGTTTGACTATAGTATCTTTTTTTTAATGCCATCCATCTTTGAAAAAATCATTAAACAAATAGAATCTTTTGAACTTCATCGGTTAAGTTATCAGGAGAAAGTAAAGAAAGATTAGTCGAGAGCCTCCTTAAACTAGTCGAATAAACTACAGTGCATATTGGAGTAAAATGGTCAGATCTCTTCTTCAGGCCCACATTTCTCGTGAACCCATTTATCTTTGAACCTGACAATCTCTTGACCCACCTTAATATCATCCTCGCATTCTGAACATTTTGTCTTAAACCTAGCTTTCATGTCTTACCCTTAAGGAACTTTTACATGGTGGTATATAAGATTAGATTTCACATAAAAGAGATCAGAATCAAGAACCATAGAAAAACTAAGGTGATAAAACTAAACTATAATTCTCTCGAATAACATAATTTGCATATACTCGCAATAATGTTTACGTTTGTTGTTCCAGCGATAATTATTGAGTAGAAGGGAGTAACATAGCATAACTGTTCATTCTGTGAATTATTTTTCATCATTTTCGGCTCTGAAATTATTAAAAAATCATTAGATACATTGGATGCCTTACCATAATCTAACTCATATCGATTTGTTTTTATTGATTCTAGTCCCTTCCATCCATAAGTATGAACCTATAATTTTAGACCTAAATCCAAACACCAAACTAAATTAATTTATGAAAATATGGGTTATTTAT
>JAEOTF010000444.1 GCA_016840025.1 Candidatus Hodarchaeota archaeon | reverse complement strand
GGAGAAGATGCAATTGAAGAACAACCCTCAGATATTGTAGGAACTGTTTTTCGGGATTGCCAAGAAGCAGGAGTTGGAATTATCGCTATTTCTTCTGAAGGCGTAGTAAGGATTCTGAGTATTCCGATAAGACAGAGAATACGGGATGATGTTAGATCTGGGTGGATTACACGTCTACAAGCACGAAACGATCATATACTCCAATACAAACCTGTTCCTTCTTGGATTCAATTAGAGAGTCAAAGATAGAATGAAAACTATTTATTTGTATTATATATCTTTTAGGAGAGTATTTCATAGTGCATTCAAATGCTCAAGAAGAGAGACAAAATTATAAAACCGAGAAAGAACCAATTCTTGTTACTCAGAAATTGCCGTGCACATTGGTGGGTACAGTTATCGATATTCTAACTGGAAATCGTCCCTATGACCATAGCCAAGATAATGAACTAATTGCGGTAGGAATTGCTACTGGAGATTTGGCCCAAATTTATGTGCGAAACGTACGAATGACAAATAAACGATTTAAGAGGTTTATACATCAAATTCTTGCTACTTCCCCTGCTCCTCATGCTGCTTTTAATACGGAATTCCACAAGAAGATTCTCGGATTTCCTGTTACTGTAGAGCTTCGCCGTGACCCAAATAAATCTCGCTACTTACAAGTTCGATTAGCTCACACCACTTTTGCCAATACAGACAATGTACCCATGTGGTGGGACAAAGAGGAGTACCATGATGTATCACGACATCTATTAGGTCGGTTACTTCAGGTTGTAGCTCTTTATGTCACTTTGGCGGGAGATCCAGCATTTAAGCTAATTCCTCCAATCGGACTTCAATCTGCCCGTTCTCTCCGTTTACAGCACGAATTATCTTCATTACCTCCATAACTAGACAAAAGGTCGGTAATAAGATAGAGCAATTTAGGAGTCATAGCATCTTATTCTAATTTTAAGAATCTTTAAGAACTCTCTATCATCAGAATTAAATGAGATCAAATGCATAAAGACCATGTAGAGTTACTAATTAAGCGAGCTAAGAATTTTTTAGAAATAGCTAAAGATAGATTAAATAAAAAAGATTGGGATCTCACTTGTTTTAACATAGAACAAGCTGTTCAACTCTATCTTAAGGCTACTATACTTGAAATAAGCGGAGAACTTCCTAGAATCCATTCTATAAGACAATTGGTCTCTATTTTCTTAAGATTAACAAAGCAAGAAGTTAAATGGGATAGAAAATCCTTGATCTTATTAGAATCTGCTTATTTTAATTCCAGATATCTTTCTTTTAGTTATGAGAAAGAAGATGCAGAAGAAGCATTGAGAATTGGAAAGGAGCTGATCGCATTTGTGGAAGATTTTCGAGGTAGGAAAGGAAAGATATGAGATATTAAAAAATTACAGGTCTTATCTTGATAAAATTGCTGAACATGTGAGTGAAATTCTTGGAGAAAGTGACATTTTCCTTTTTGGAAGCATCTTAGAAGACGAATTTGTTGCTGCAAGTGACGTGGATATTTTAATTATCTCTGAAATCCCTAAAAGTCATAAAAAGCGAGCAGAGATAATAGCAAGTATAGAAGAAAAGATGAATCTCCCTCTTGTTCATCCATTTGAGATTCATTTGTTAAATCCTGAAGAATTTGAACAAATGCGCTGTATTTATAATGATTTGAAACTTGAAAAAATTAATTAAGTATTATTAGCCTTCCTATCCTTTAAATCTATTTTTTCTGACCTAGATTACAATAGTGATAATGATTACTAAAGATCATTCCTGATGAGTTAGTTCGATTATTTCTTCTGCAAAAGTAATATATTGTTCTAACACTTTCATTTTTCTAATTTCACTCATTTGATCGGACAAGGAAGGATTTAGGATAAGGAGTTTTACTACTTCGACAATTTTTTCTTCTGCTTTAGCTTTATAGAAAGATTGAATTGCTGTAATGTAATCTTTATTCTCCAGGGCATCTTTTCCGTTTCTTAACGCTCTTTGACGGTATCTATGTTGGTTATAAAAATAACCTGTACCCATTAAACCAAGAATAATGGATGTACCAAATAGAAGACCCATAAAAGCTCCAATATCAAATGGAAATTGTAAGATTCCATTGTCAGAGGAAGGTACTGAGGATTCCTCCAAAGGTGGTGAAAAATCTATCCCAAATACTTGAATGACTTTTCCATTGAGCGTTCCAAGAAATAAATCAGTTATATTATCTGAATTCAAATGAACTGCTAATACTATGGATATTTTCTTAGATATAATCTGCTCAAAATGAATACTCTCTCCTGTTGATGAATTAAGTATGTATATGTGTCCCTGTCCGGTGCTAACAATAAGATCTTCATCTAAATCACCTGTAAATTCTGCTCGAATAATATTTGTAGCATAACTCGGAATTTCGGAGTTAGTCCATACAATTGAGCCGTTAGTAATATGAGTAGCCAATAATTCTCCATTGCTCTTGAATAAATACGCTTGGTTATTCTGTTGATCGAGGATATGAATAGAATTGTATGTCAATAGACCATACTCTTTACTAAACATAATATCTCCATTCTTCAGATCAAAAAACGACACATTGCCCCCATAACTATTTGCTATTACTGTATCTTCAAACTGATTAATTGCTAAAACCTGATTATTACCAATATTCTTACTCCACAGTAAATTTGTATCATTAAATACATAAATATCTCCTGAACGTGTTCCTACAAGTGTATAGTGGTTATTTGTTTTTATTATTGTTATTTCGCTTGATAACGTATGATTCTGAACGATACTACCTTCTGGTGTAAGCCAAGTAGTTTGATTGTTATCTCCCCCAGTAATGAGATAAAAAGGAAAATTGATATTCTCAGTTGTAATTGTTAAAGCAAGACTTGAGAGAGCTGCTGCTCCAAGTACCGTTTTCCACACTACTTCGCCTATTTTAGAGACTTCAAAAATAGTACCATTTGATAATGAGACATAAACTCCTGACACTTCCTCCTGTTGAAAGCTATTAGGGATAATTTTCCATATAAAGACATTTAAGCTTTCATTCATCCCATAAGTATAATTCCATAAGATTCCATTCGTTGTCAAGTTAATTGCTAAGATTCTTGAAAGATAGCCCACAATTATGATTGAATTATTATTTGACTCTTCTCTTATCTGAACTATTCCAATAACAGGTTCCTTAACTTGGATGATAACCTTTGAATCATTTACTTGTATTATATTTGTACTGAAAGAATTAATTCGGTTTGTTGACTGATTAGATACTGTAAGGATCAGGACAATAATACAAGCAATTAGGAAGGTATTTTTGATGTTCAACATTGACCTCTCTTACTTTCTTGATAATATTTCTAATATTAGAGAAAGAGAATAATAGACTCATCTTCGTTTGCGGTAGATTAAGTATACCAGTGATAAAGCGCCTAAAATTGTAATTATATCAAATCCTGGTGCTCCCCCTTCCTCACTTGAAGTTAATTCGGTAGTAATTGTTTTAGTGGTTGCAGTAGTAGTAGCAGGAGCTGAAGTAGTAGGGGCACCATGTACAGTCACATTAACATGCTGGATGGCATAATTATTTGAAAAATCAGTTACCCGTAAACTGAAAGTATAATCGCCAGAAGATTCTGTGCGGGTGAAGCTATACATACTGGATTCTATAGAATTCCTCTCCAATAGTTGACCGTTCCTTCGTAGGGTATAATGTGACGGATTATCATCAATAATTATGTAGTTTAAATTAAAAGCTTCTCCAACCGATACTTCAATACTTGAATCTGAAGTCTCGATGATTGGTATTAACGAATTTGGAGCACCTTCACTTTTCGATACAAATAATCCTAAAAATATGCAAATGATAAAACAAACTATAAATTTCTTCCACAGAACCATTTTACACCCTCATCTTTCGATAAGAAAAGAGGATGTTTTTTCCCATTCATATCATCTTCAAAAGTATTTTCAAATTACCTTTTGCATACTATGGATGATCAGCTTTTTAATTGATTAATCATAAGTTTATAAAGCAGATTAATGATTATTTTTAAAATAAAACAGTTTTTAGAAGGAACTCTGTAGAAAACGGGTGGAAAGTGGATGTAATGCTTACAGTTACTCTTGTTAGTCTTTTTACTATATCGAATAATCATATTTCGACTATTCGATAATCGAATATTTTATATACTATTATTGCATGAGATGATCAGTGGTGTTTACATATGAGAGAAGCTAGAAAAGTGGGTCAATCTCCAACATTTCGTCCATCTCAGCAAGATATTGCACATATGTTTCTAAGGGGTTACATATGGGCAAACGGGGAATGGATCGATTATAGAAAAAAGTTTGAGAAACAAAAGAAAAGAGGCTGTAAAAATGAGTGATCTAGCTCCTTGGGGAATTACGTATATGGATAATAAAAGAAAGTGAAAAAATATGAATGATTCAGAAAAATCTCAAGAATGTAGTTCATATCTCGGAAAAGAACTATCTGAATTACTTTTATTATCTGTTTTAAGCTCGGGAGAAAGCTATAGCGCTTATAAAATTATTCAGAAGATTAAAGAAAAATCACAAGGTGTTATTTCTTTTCGAGCAGGAACTATTTATCCACAGATGGTTAAACTAGAAAAAAAAGGATTACTCTCGAAAAGAATCGAGGATATCACTTCCCATGCAGAAGGTGTTGTGAGACAAAAAGCAGTATATTCTATTACAAATCAAGCTTATGAAGTTCTATATCAAAGGCAAAAAGCTTGGATTACACTACAAAAAACGATCAATCAAATTTTACAAGAAATGATAAGAGGTTAAGAAAT
Source organism: Candidatus Hodarchaeota archaeon (assembly GCA_016840025.1). Next base: position 13,028 of record JAEOTF010000444.1, on the reverse strand, counting down.
GGATTTAGAGCTTTCGGAGCATTTTACTCCAGATGCGTGGCAGATGTTAAATTCGTTTTGGCATAGTCTACAGGAAAGAATGAAAGAACTAAAAATTGCAAACACGCAACAAACAACCATTTTATCAGGCATAGAAGAATTTATACACGAGTTCATTGAGGATTATAAAGATCGGGAAAGAATTAATTTTGAAAGAACTTTAGAATTAATTCAGGAAATCGGTTCTCCATCTGAAATCCTTCAGGCCATGGATCTACCGATTGAAGAGAAAATTATCCAGGACCGTAGAGAAGCTGATATTAAAACCGCTACTGTAGACTTCAGAGAAGATTATAGTAAAACTACACAAATTAAATGTCAAATTTGTGAATGGTTGAATGCTAGTGACTCCAAATTCTGCGAAAATTGTGGAAAACGAATTATAAAACAAAGAGAAATGAAAAAACCAAGCTATATCCCTCAAGAAGCAATTGATCACCCCTATATTGCTTCATTGAGCATTTCATACCTGATCTTGATTACATTAGGTGTTGTATTCCATTATCTGCGAAATTCTCCCAGTAATCCCACTCGCCTTTCCCATGAAAGGTTTATAGAAATATTACATGATATACCTATCTTTATACTCATCCCCACTATTATTATAGGTCTTTTCTCTGGTTATGTGATAGATCACTCATTTTTAGAAGAACGACGATCTAAATACGATACCCAATTGTCCCATTTTCAGGATTACTATTCTCTTGGTATTATTCTGACACTTATTTCACTTTGGTTGTTATACGTTTATCTTCCATTCTCTATCAATTATAACGAGGCTCTAGTTTTGGTATTTTCTCTTGCATTTTTTGCCAATGGCATCGCTATCTGGATTAATAAAAGAAACTTGGACAATAGAAGTGCAATTACGACCTCATACCTGGATCTATTAAAATTCACTAAGGCAATTGACAATTATAATTACACTAGAATTCGGGACATCAATATTGCAGGATCAGTTGTTAGTTTCGTCATATCAGCAGTTCTTTGGAGTTCATATGACTATTCTATTCTTGGAGTAACTGCATGGATTGCTTTTATACCTATGTTGTTGATGTTAATTAATGGAATTGCGTTGATGAATTACTACTCTTGGTCTCATATTAATCGTTTTATTGCAGCTAAATCTCTACAATAAATAATATGACTCAGACTTAGTAAGCTTAGAAAAACTATTTCTCCTTCAAAGGCTTCTCAAGGTAATCCTCGAAATACTTCATCATGGAAAATCAATTTATATCAATAGATTTTTTCTATGTTAGAGATTAACAGTTAAATTTTTCATATCAAAAGTCCATAATTCTTCTTCGTTGACATTCATACTAGCTTAATTATGCATAGTCTGTCTCTTTTCTTTAAAAGAGTTTTTAAACATTATAATAACTTATAAAGATGAGTTAAATTGTCTGGGGTAAGGATAGGGGAGAATACCTTATAAATGTCCTACAATTACCTCTACTTGATATTTCTCACTCCTTTTATGAGGGACTAGACTAAAAAAAATAACTAAGCAGAGCTTAGAAATTAATGAGTTGTGAAACGGGGCGGCAATTTGTTAACTAAGGAAGATCAGGATGTAAAACCACAAAACGAAAATAAATTTGGCTCGAAGATTCCAATAGTAGTTACAGGGCTTTCTTTTGCAGGAAAATCCTCGTATATTCAACGACTCCGCACAGATACGTTCAAAGAACATCAAAAAACAACAATGGGGGTAGATATTGAATTTTTACGCTATCAAGCCATAACTTATCATCTGTTCGATCTAGGAGGACACCTTCCGTTTCGTAAAACCTTCTGGGAGAATTATGTTGAATTAGCAGAAGGACTTATCTTTATCTTTGACTCTGTTGATAGAACCAGACTAGAGGAAGCAAATCACTGGTTTTGGCAAGTGGTAGAATGGGGAAAAAAAGCGAAAGTGATCGTGTTTCTAGCGAATAAATGGGATGTAGGTACCCATCTTGACCTTGAAACGATATCTGAAAGCTTTGAACTAAAGAAATTTGCCGACCTTCCTGAGAAGTCCTTTCATATTTCACCTATTTCCTGTAAGACAGGATATAATGTCAACGAATGTTTTGAATGGTTAACTAAACAACTGAATGCCCAGAAACATGCCTTTTTAACCCCCAAAGACCTCCAATCCATAGGTTTGACCGTCCACCCGTCTCTGTTAGAGTATAGTCCTAAAGATGCTGTATTTTTTCTTATGGAATGGGATGAAACTTACGGTCCCGTTATTCAAATCCAATATCCTAGTCAAACAACATATGTAGTGGACGTATTAGGAACGCAGTTATGGCATGGGACAGTTGCAATTTATGGACATGAAAAATTAGACTCTGCTCAAGATTTACTCCTTACTGTGAAAAACGTGAACGCCGAAGCATATGTCCTATTTGATTCGATTCCTGATGAGACAGTCCGCGGAGGAAAGAAACAATTCATGCTGGCTTTAGTTGCCCCAAAAATTAATTATTTTGAATCTCTTAAACTACAAGGTTTCTTTCTTGAGTTAGCGAATCAATTTAAAAGCCATTCCGCTCTAGAATCACAAGCTGTTTGGGAAGGTTGTATTAATATTCTATCGACTTCTTTTCTAACTCAGACTTAGTCTCTATATTTAGAAGGAAAACTACTGTTGTAAATAAGCTATGTGTTTCAATGGGTTACACATTGGACTTTAAAGGGATTCTCTTATGCATGAAATTGAGACTGATATATTAGTTATAGGTTCAGGTATCGCCGGTCTCTCTTATGCTTTGAAAATTGCTGATCATGTTAATGATGTTACCATTATAACTAAAAAAGAAATTGAAGACTGTAACACCATGTATGCTCAGGGAGGAATCGCTGCTGTCGTATCAAAATTGGACTCTTTTGATGCACATAAAAAAGATACAATAAAATGCGGAGATGGGTTATGTCATCCCTCAATTGTTGATGTAATTGTACAAGAAGGTCCTGCTCGAGTACTTGAATTTGTGAAGTTAGGTATAGAGTTTACTCGTCGACATGACGACGAATATGATCTTGGGCTAGAAGGTGGTCATTCCAAACGTCGCGTATTACATGCTGGAGATCTTACTGGAGAAGTAATAGAAAAAGCACTGATTAATAACATTCAAAACAATGAATCTATTCAAATCTACGAGAATCATCTCGCGGTAAATCTATTTGTAGAAAATAACACTTGTAGAGGAGCCTATGTATTTGATCGAAACCGAGGAATCATTGAGACTTTTTCGGCTCGTATTACCGTATTGGCTACAGGAGGATTGGGAAAAGTTTTTCTTTACACATCCAATCGTCCATTAACCTCAGGTGATGGAATGGCAATGGCTTATCATGCGGGAGCGACACTCATGAATATGGAATTCATCCAGTTTCATCCGACTCTTCTTTTTCATGTGAATGAACATAATTTTCTCATATCTGAAGCATTGAGAGGAGAAGGCGCGATATTAAGAAATAAAAACGGCGAGGCTTTTATGGAAAAGTATGATCCTCAAAAAGAACTTGCATCACGTGATATTGTTGCACGGGCAATTGATGCTGAGTTAAAACGAACAGGAGATGAGTACGCACTTCTTGATATTACACATAAAGATTCTCAGTTTATTACTTCACGTTTTCCTGGAATTTCACGTAAATGTCTTTCGTTAGGGATTGATATCACCCACGAACCTATCCCTATTGTTCCAGCTGCCCATTTTGCTTGTGGAGGAGTAAAAGCGACCCCTTCAGGAGTTACTGATATTAAAAATTTGTTAGCAATTGGTGAAGTAGCATGTACGGGTTTTCATGGTGCAAATCGTTTAGCATCGAACTCACTTTTGGAAGGGGCGGTAATGGCTCATTTAGCTGCTAAAGAATCCATTGAGATATTAAAAAAAGCATATCCAGTTCAAACATTTCCTGCATGGGAAGTAGGAAGAGCAGTCGATAGCGATGAAGCTGTTGTTATCTCCCATAATTGGAATGAGTTGCGTAGAGCTATGTGGAATTATGTGGGTATTGTTCGCTCGGATAAACGCCTTGAACGCGCGAAAAAACGAATTTCTCTCTTAAACGAAGAGATCCATGAATATTACTGGGATTATCTAATCGGATCAGATCTAATTGAACTCCGTAACATTGCATTCGTATCAGAAGCAATTATCGATAGCGCATTAAATCGAAAAGAGAGTCGAGGAGTGCATTTTAATGTGAATCATCCTAAGAAACAACAATTTCCTGAAGACACTTTGATTCGTAGACCGCTCAAAAAACAAAGAATAGCTACATAGCAGCGTGCGTAGGATGAAATATAATCGGTGGGCGTTGTAATTTGTCATCAAAACAAAGAGTCACAATCACGGTTGATAAAGATCTATTAGATGAAATTAAGTCTCACGTGGATGGCTTACGCATAAGATCAACTAGCGAGGCTATCAATAACTTCCTCAAAGAATACCTTGATAGTAAAAAAGTAAGAACTGCTGTAATCTTAGCAGGTGGTCGTCCAGAGCTCCTACTCTTTGAAACAAAAAAACCATTTCGTCCTTTGATTTCTGTAGATGAAAATGATTATTCCTTAATTGAGACTACTATAGAACGATGTCGAATCTTTGGTTTTACTCAAATTTTCATTGTTGGAGACGGTACAATTTTAGCAGATATCTTCGCAAAAATAGGCGATGGATCAAGGTATAGTACTCAGATTGAATATCTTGAGGAAACAAAAGCCCTAGGGACAGCTAAAACTATCGAATTATTGAAAGATAAAGTTACTACCGATTTTCTAATTATTCCATGTGATTCTTATTTTGATTTCAATCTGAGTGATTTGTTTGAGTTTCATCAAGAACAGCGAGCGGTTTGTACCTTAGCAATATACAGTAGAACGACCTATCACACAGAATTGGCAGGAATAGTAGAGATGCGGGGACCACGTATAATTTCACATGAAGAACATCCAAAAAATCCTCGGTCGCATCTAGTAGGTACTCTTATCGCTGTTCTTTCACCTGAAATCTTTCACCGGATAATTCCTGGTAAAGTTAATTACTCTCTACAAGAAGATATTTTCCCCCAACTGATCCAGGATCGTACACTTTATGGTTATCTTATTGCTGGTAATTGGGTAAATCTTCATTCTGAACATGATCTCGAACATGTCCGAGATCTTAGAAAACTGATTAAACAATCTTGAATTAACTTGCTTATTATGAATAATAAGCGATTATTGTCCATTAGTAATTAAAAAGGGAGAGAAGTAGTATATTTATCCTTAATTCAAATCAATATTCCCTGACGCATCAATATTCCCTGAAGAAACGTCAATATTAAACTCAAGTTGGAGAAGAGTTGAACCATAATTTGGAGTTGTATAAGAGTTACCACCATTTGGTAGGTCTATGTCGCCTGAAGACACATCTGCATCAATACTTAGTCCAATTGTTGAATCAAGTGAATAACTTATATCCGTATTTCCGCTACTAATCTCTACATCAAAATCCATTTTTATTCGTGTAATTGGTGAAGAATGTTGAGCTAATTCTGCCCGAAAGTTACCAGATGAAATGTCTATGTCCCAAGAAACATCATGTAAAATGAATAGAGTTCTCCAATCTATGCGGATATTTCCAGAGGAAGTGCCTAGGTCAATTTCCGAACAATCTAATGTAGTAATGGTACCTAAGTTAAGATGTATGTTGCCACTGGATGTATCTAGTTGTATTTCTTGGCTTTTAAGAACGCTATTTGTACCCAAGTCAATATCGATGTTACCAGAGCTTGTCCTCAATGATAAACCTGTAATAGTTGTTGGCTTCTTGCACATTGCGACTATGTTACCCGAATCAACAACGATATTCAGATTTGTACTGGCTTCTTTCGCAATGTAAATGTACAACTCATACTGAAATCTAGGTTTATCTAAAAATCCCCCATCTTCACCATCATCAAATGTGACAGTGACTTTGTTATTGTTGACAGATTTTTCAAAAGTGCGTGCTTCACTAATATCGTCCCCCTCTTCACCTGATATTTTAATTGTTGCATTAAATAAGGTGGTAGAGTCAGTGTATTCGATAATTACATTTCCAGCAGAGTTATCAATCTCTAAATCAATGTTTAAAACATTTTTTGATTTAATAGTGAAATTTTTATCCCCCAGATACTCATGATCCCATCCTTGCTGCTCATAGACAAAAATTGCACCACCTAATACGATAATTGCGATAACTGCTAGTCCAACAATCATAATTGGCGTAATAGGCGATTTTAATGCTTGTCGTGATACTTTTGTAACTGGTGTTGTTACGAATTGTGGTCTTTCTTCTCGAATGGGAGGTGTAGTACTTGGAGCCGATGGTACAACTGTTTCTGATTTTACTAATGTTCCACACTTCTCACAAAAGAGGGAGTCTGGTAATAATCGATTGCCGCATCTCTTACAAAAATTAGGCATGCGTTCCACCTCAAAAATATTATTATGTACTGAGATTCTCTAATGATGTAAATGCTTAACTCAAGACCTTAAAATGATCTTCTTTATAGTCTTATATTAATAAATATCATTTTTATCAAAATTGAGGGATATCTCGCTCAGAAATTTTAGTCCAATTACATTAAAAAAAACAATCTTCCTCCCATAATTCGTTTATACTTAAAAGACCTTTTTTCTGATGAAAATTACTCCAATCGGAACTAGAGACAACAATAGAAAAAGCAATAATATTGGGTATTTAAATTCTGGATAAGCGGTCGTTCCAAACCAGACTTCATCCACATAAAACTGATAATCGTCGTCTTCTGCGTCCGTAAAGCCTATGAAAATTAAAACTGACCCTGTATTCGCGTTATATTTGCTGCCTGACCATGTATACTGCGTCCAACCAGTATCACCGCCTATATTTGTGTTTACATCGGTTAGTCCTTCAAAAGCAGCACCTACAGCATCATACCAATAGAGACTAATTTGTCCCGTAGTAGTAGAAACGTTTTTATTAACCCAAATCGAAAAGTAATACGTTACATCTCCAGCTAGAGAGAATCGGGAAGCTTCAACTGCGCTTTCACGAGAAGAAGCTGAGGATGGTAGTGTTTTTAGACTGTATGTATTGTTATGTGCATCTTCATCACTTTGTTCTATAGAACCTTCTGACGCTGACCACCCAGACAGATCCACTTCAAAGTCACCATTTGGGAGAAGTTGGCTTGAAGGCGCTGCATTGACGAGAAAAACCGGAAACAGGCTTATTATCATTAGAAATACCATAAAAATTATTAATCCTTTCTTAGTCATTAGAATAACCCCTTGTATTTCCAGTATAACCTGTTTATTAATAGCATTTATCTTAACATATCATAACTTCAACTCTTGATAACTTAAATAAATAGAAGCCTAGTAGTTGAAATCTATAGTCTTAGAAGTTTCACGGAATGAAATTATTACATGTGGTGGAATGATGTTCAAAACCCGAGTTACTGAAATGCTTGATATCGAGTATCCGATCATTGTTGGCACAATGATGAATATTACTAATCCACAATTTGTGGCAGCATGTTCGAATGCAGGAGGGTTGGGGATTTTAGCTTCTGCAATTTATCAATCTCCCGAGGAGCTACGTGAGGCAATTAAAGAAACTAAGTCATTAACAAATAAGCCATTTGCAGTTAATGTCAATTTATTCCCGATGATGATGCCTGTCAACCAGCTCGATTATATAAACGTCATAATAGATGAGGGAATAAAGGTCATAGAAACTTCAGGACATAAAGCACCTGAAGAATACGTTCCAATATTCAAGGAAGCAGGAGTGACGTGGATCCACAAATGTGCAGGCGTTCGTTATGCAAAAACTGCAGCTAGATTGGGTGCTGACATTGTAACTGTTGTTGGGTACGAAAACGGTGGAGCTACAGGCAGATTAGACGTCGGTACGCTTGTTATGATACCGAGTGTTGTGGATGCGGTCGATATCCCTGTGATCGGTGGTGGCGGGATATCGGATGGTCGAGGATTGGCAGCAGCATTAACCCTTGGTGCTGGAGCAGTAATTATAGGAACACGAATGATGGCTACGAAAGAATGTCCTATTCATGATGATTTAAAGCAGGCGTTCATCAAAGCTACAACTACAGATACTGTGTTGATTATGCGATCTGTCGGCGCTACTCACAGGGTATGGAACAACAAAGCTGCACAAAATGTACTAGAATTAGAAGCGAATAAAGCTAGTCCAATGGAAATCTTCCAAGCTGCAGCTGGTGGAATAGCTAAAGAGATGTATGAAACAGGAAAAACTGACTTAGGGATAGTGTCTTGTGGTCAAGGAACTGGGCTTATACACGATGTTGTCTCTGTCCAAGAATTTTTCGACAGAATCATGAAAGAAGCCAAAGATATAGTTCAAAATCTATCGAAATCGTAATCATCCATGATTTCTTAGTTTGGTGCTGATAAACCATTGAAGGAATCCGAAAATAAGAAGATAGGAGACCTTTATGCAAGCTTAGATAATAGTAAAGCTTATTCTATCTTCTGTGAACGTGTTTACGGAGAAAACCTTTGCCAACTTAATAGGATGGATAAAGCACAATTAGAAAAATTACTGAAAATATTAGATTTGTCAAATTCCGATCTGGTACTTGATTTAGGATGTGGAATTGGAAAAATTACCGAATTTATCTCTGATATGACACAAGCACATATAATTGGCATTGATTTTGCTGCCGAGGCAATAAGACGTGCAAATAGTCGAACCACAAGAAAAAGAAAAAGATTAGAGTTCTATGAAGAAAATATTGAATCGCTATCTTTTCCTTCAGGGACCTTTAGTTGCATTATAGCTATAGATTCTTTATATGACGACATGGTGAGTTCTTTAGCAGATACCATTCATCGAATAATAACACTATTGAAACCTAATGGCAAGATGGGCATTTTTTATACTATGAATAAAGATTCTAGTGATTCAACAGATATATTAGAACCAAATAAAACCCAAATTGCCCAAATTTTGAAAAATCAAGATTTAAAGTTCCTAACATGGGAATTTACTGAAAATGAACAGTTATTATTACAGAGAAAGAAATCAGTTGCTAAACAAATGCAAGAAGAGTTCAAATTAGAGAATAATCAAGAAATTTGTGAGAGAATAGCATCACATAGCGAAAAACTGTTAAAACGAATTCAAAACGGCAATGCACGTCGATTCCTTTATTTAGTACAACTTTGAAATCTCCAATAATCAAGAATCGAAAAGTGGTATTAATTATGAAGTTAGGTGTATATATTCATGGAACAAGCCCATTTAATCCAATTACTTACTTTGAAGAATACAAGGAAAGAGCTTTAAAATTCGAAAGAGAGGGATTTGATTCACTGTGGTTCGCTGATCATCTCATTAGAACACCCGATCCTGGAAAACCACCTGTATATGAAACTTGGTCATTGATGAGTGCATTAGGAGCAATTACTTCCAAAATAAAATTTGGAACCTTAGTTACTCCAATTACCTTCCGTAATTTTGGTGTTTTTGCTAAGATACTGACAACTGTGGATCATATAACAAATGGAAGACTGATAGCAGGATTAGGGATTGGATGGTATCAGAAAGAACATTCAATGTTTGGTTTAGAATTTAGAAGTGCTAAAGAACGCTTTGCAATCCTTGATGCGACATTAGATGCATTTAACAGGCTTTGTAAAGGAGAGATAGTTGATAATGAGAGATTAGGATTAAAACAGGCTTATCTTAATCCATTACCCATTCAACAACCTCTCCCTATTCTCCTAGGTGGTAGTGGGGAAAAAAAGACATTCCGATTAGTAGCAAAGTATGCACATATGAGCAATTTTGGTGGAACAAAAGACCAATTGAAAAGGAAATTAGCAGTGCTAAAGGAAAGATGTGATGAAATAGGACGGGATTTCGAGGAAATTGTTACCACCACAAATCGCGCATTAATTACTGCAGGAGATAACCAACAATTAGAAGAAAGTATAACTAATTATAAAATACGTCTGAACAAACCAGATATTTCTGCAGAAGAATTAAGATCAAATAGGTTCATAGGACTTCCTTCCGAGATTGCAGAGCAAATTAAAGAATTGAAAGAGATTGGTATTAAATATATCACTTTTACAATTAATGATCCTCTTTCTTATGAATTAACAGGAGATGTTCTTCAAGAATTTCGATAATTCAATTTGTTTTGGATTTTTCATCTATATTTGTAAAAAATTGACAGATTAGTGATTGGTTATTCATCCAATTCTTAAACTATTATTGCAATTATGGAAAAGGGGTAGAATATTTGATAAAAGCAAGTTTGAGGGTACTTCTTCAGTTTTTATTTTAAATATGGATCTGAAAATATTCATCTACATATATGAAATATGAGGCTCAGTTCTCGTAACAATGGTCATTTTCTGCTCAATATACTCATTTAGGGACAATAGTCATGAAAATCGTGGGTATTCTTGGATTTTGAGGATTAAATTGTCAAAATGAATTAATAAGAGGTATATTCTAGTGCTCTATCTCCTGCCTTTGAAATGACCTTATAACAATCAAAACACAAATTAAAAATGTAAAATTAAAAGAATTTTGGGATTAGCGATTATTAATAATCCCAAATCTTTTACTTGTTTATTTCTGAGCTGCAAGTTTGATGTCATTATCCTTGACAGTCTTACGACGACTAGCACGGGCAATCTCAAGGGCAAATCTGGCAATTTCAGTACCACGGTTAGTTAAGACTTCATTTAGCCTTTTAACCGCATCTGAACTTACACGATGGGCTCCAGCAGTTCTAATCAGCTTTTCGACTCTTGCATTTGCAAAACCTTCTTTTTTAGCCATATTATTCACATCAAATCTTTTATTTACCTTAATACGAATTGTCTCTCTTATTTAAACTTTACGATTTTTCTGTAGTTATGCTTTTGGATAATTAAAGACATTTTCCAAGTTCTTGATGCAGCTTAGCAACCTATGATAGTTACAACTAAAATATGCAGAATTTTCTTTTGTTTACAAATGTATCTAATGTAAATCAATGACAATATGCTAAACCTTCTGAAAACGGACGCTATTTCCCTAGATTATGCAGTTTTATCCCTAATAGTTTAATCTCTGCTCTTATTTAATAAATATGAAAAAAAAGGAAATTCTTAGGACTCCTCAATATTGGGAAAAACAACAAAGCTAAAAGCTAAGAAGTTATTAGCGGAAGACGGAAACATAGAATCATCACCTGCATTTTAATCGTAGAAAAAGATAATGTTAGCTTTTTCAAATGAAATTCCATTTTTATGTAACTAAAAAATCAAAAATATTACTTTTTTATAAGTTAGAAATAATAAAGGCACTTTTTTGGGTCAAAACTCACATGATGGATTTACATTATGATCAATATCTCCTAATTATGTATGAAAATGTCTTCTCCGCACCTAAAAGAATTAAAGAAGATGTGCTCAGTTTTGGATATTGAGTTAGAAGAAGTAATTTGAAGCATAGTGATTAAAATAAGGATGAAGCATAATGATTGATCCAAGTGAATTTATATCATTCTTAGAGAAGAAATTTCGGTTTATATCTGGCGTGCCCTGCTCATATTTTAAAGAATTTCTGGCTTATCTAGCCTCTCATGAAACAGAAACACATTTAACACACGTTTATGCAACTAGGGAAGATGAAGCAATAGGTATAGCATCTGGCGTAGCTTTTTCAGGAAAGAGAGCTCTTGTTTACATGCAAAATAGTGGTTTAGGGAATATTGGAGATGCTTTGACTTCACTAGTTCAGTTATACAAACTACCTATGCTGATGTTAATCAGTTACAGAGGTTTAGAGCCTGATAAAGATTTTCCTGAACATTCAATTATGGGGGAAGTTAATGAACCTCTTCTGAAAGCATTTAAGGTTCCTTACTGGAATTTGTCGGAAGATAGATGGGAAACGGATTTAACAAACGCTATGAAAAAAATGGAAGAAACATCATCCCCAGTAGCTTTGCTTGTGAAAAAGGGAGTGTTATGCCAATGAAGGGTTATGAAGCAATTTTTGAGTTGAGAAACTACGTCGGTGAGAACGATGTTATAGTGAGTTCAAACGGGAACATCAGTAGAGAAGCTTATAATTTTCTTCCTAAACCCCAAGTTTATCTTAGGGGTTCTATGGGTCTGCCTGTTGCTGTTGGCTTGGGATTAGCACTTGCAAATCCTAATATAAAGGTCATAATAATAACTGGAGATGGCAACTTTCTGATGGGCTTAGGGGCAATTACTACAGCTGCTTTTTATAAGCCTAAAAATCTTAAAATCCTTATTCTAGACAATTTCAAATATTATACAACCGGAGGGCAGAGAACAGTTTCTTCGGCTCTTAATTATTCTAAATTCCTTGATTCACTAAATATTGAATATTTTTGTTCTAATAAGGCGTCTCAAGATCGAATAGGGCAAGATATATCAGAATTTCTCAAATCAGATACTTTCGCTGTTTTACATTTAACGATAAAAGAATCCAAAAAAGACTTAGAGAATATACCTTGGCATCCTGAAGAGATTACTAAGAGAATTATTAGCAGGTTAACTACTATTGTTATATAAGTTCTTTAAAACCAGATGAGCGAGCGATGACTGGATTTTCTTGCTTTAGAGTATGAAGTATCATCTACCATTTACGTTTTCTTTTAATAATTATCACTGAAAATGCCAAGTACAAAATTACTCCACTTATGCTAGATGTTTGGTTTGAGATAGCCGAGGTTTCCCCTGATGTAGTTGACGTAGTGTTTTCTGGTTGGCTAATCATAGATGTTGATGTTGATGTTGATTCTTCAGTTGGAGAAGAAGATGTGGTTAGATCTACTGAGGTAGATAAGGAAACATTAAAGACTTGAACACGGTTATTACCACCATCAGTGATATATACTAAGTCATTATCATCGACATTAATTCCCCAAGGGAGGAAAAACTGCCCATCTTC
>JAEOTF010000443.1 GCA_016840025.1 Candidatus Hodarchaeota archaeon | reverse complement strand
CGTATCTTAACATGGCTATAGATGAAGCTATATGCAGGTTAAGGTCTGAGAACAGGTCACCTAACACTATTCGATTCTATAGATGGAATCCTTCCGCAGTTTCTATAGGCTACTTTCAGCTCGTTGAACAAGAAGTAAATATGGATGCCTGTAAAAAGCTTGGAGTCGACGTAATTCGACGGATGACTGGAGGTGGAGCAGTCTACCACAGTTACGAGGGAGAAGTAACATATAGCATCATAGTTAATCAGGATCACCCCAAGATCCCAACAGACATTATCAAGTCATACGAAGTTATATGCGGTGGAATAGTGATGGCTATGAAACAATTAGGTATAAACGCTAAATTCAGACCAGTCAACGATATTGATGTCAATGGGAAGAAGATCTCTGGAAACGCTCAGACTAGACGTTGGGGCGTTCTTGTTCAACACGGTACCATCTTAATGGATACCGATATTAAAACTATGTTCACCGTTCTCAAGGTTTCAAAGGAAAAGATCAGTGATAAAATGATAAAATCAGTTGAGGAACGAGTGACAACCATCAAAAGAGAGCTTGGTCGAAACGTTAGATTTGAAGAAGTCACGAATGTACTGAAACAAGCTTTTCCAAAAGTCTTTGACATAAAAACTGTGGAAGGGACTTTAAGCCAGGATGAAAAGACGCTAGCAACTAAATTAAGATCGGAAAAATATATTTCAAAAGACTGGATCTTCAAGAGACCTAACACAGTTTCTAGCTAGCTGTTGTGCGTGCGCTAGCTAGTATTAAAGCTCAATTTTGGCATAGCTAGCTAACGGTTTGATTGAAAAGTACCTCAAATCATTTTTTAGACAAAAAACTTAAATCTTCATTGAAGAAGTGATATGCTGCCTCTCCAATTCTTCATGGTTCTATTAAATATTAGGTGGATAACCTGAAAAATGATGAACCTAAAATCCTGTAAGATTCTATGTATTATCCCAACTTTAAACGAAGCCATCACCGTATCAGAGGTCATTAGGAAAGCAAAGCCCTTCGTTCATCGCGTAGTGGTAGTCGATGGCCACTCCCAGGATAATACTTTTGGAACTGCTTTGAAGGAAGGTGTAGACGTAATTTACCAGGATGGAAAAGGAAAAGGGATGGCCTTACGAACAGTTCTAGACAGGTTCTATTCAGACATCTACGTTGTCATCGATGGAGACGCAACTTACGATGCACAGGAAATGGGAAAAATCATTAAACCCGTCTTAGAAGGTGAAGCAGATATGCTGATTGGTTCAAGGTTTAGAGGTGAGATGGAACGAGGATCGATATCAACTATTAACAAAATTGGGAATAATCTCCTCACCTTTCTCATAAATTTCTTTTTTAGTGGGAAGATTACCGACTCCCAGTCCGGTTTCAGGGCATTCAAGAGAAATGTCATTGAGAGTTTCACCTTATCGTCTCAGGGCTTCGAAATCGAGACAGAGTTAACTGCTAAGACATTGAAACGAGGATTAAAGATAAAAGAAGTTCCGATAACTTATAGGAAGAGGAGAGGAACACCATCCAAGCTATCTGCTCTTAGAGCGGGCTCAAGAAGCTTAATGATTATCATGAAGTGTTATCTAAAAAAAATCTGACGGTGGGTTTAAACAGAATTTTTAGTCATTTATACCCTGTAAATATATTAGTTTCTGAGAACACTCCCTGCATAGATATGCTAGCTAGCAAACTGGATCTTTCATAGATGTTTTGAGTGCGGCAATAGATTCCACAAGATACAAAAGTCGCGCGCGCTAACTTATTCTAAACAATATATGGGGGATTGAGTTGGTTTTCTTTCGCAACTCTGAAACTAAGCATAATATTATACTGTTATCATTCCTCCTTCTCACCAGTCTCCTGAGCCCAAGTAATTTTGCATATGCACTTGATTCTGAAGAAGCCAGTACCCTGATTCGAACGGGTGAAAATGCTCTCATCTCAACTTTTGAGAACGTTCTAAGAGCAGATAACCTTGGTGTAAACGTTTCAAACTTGATTCTAAAACTCAATGAAGCCACTGATCTTCTAGAGAGAGCTGAAGTCTCCCTAGCAAAAGGCATTCTCAACGACGTATTGAATCTCACTAGCCATTCAATTGGATTAATGGAGGAAGTTAACAAGGAAGCAGTAAGACTTCGACTAGCAAAATTGACGCAGAGAGAATCCGAGTTCAGGTTCAATTTAATACTTATCATAGTCGGGATTTCAAGTTTCATATTCTTCATGTTATTATTGTGGCGTTGGTTCAAAGGTTATTATCTACATAAAGTTTTAAATTCAAAACCAGAGGTTTCTTAAGTTGTGGAGCCTTGAAGACTATAAGATAATATTCTTGTTAGTAAGCCTAGGTGGTATACTTATAATCTCTTCACCAATGTTACCTCTTCTAATTCCCAGCCAAACCTCAGAACAGTTCTCAGAACTCTATATCTTAGGTTCCAACCACATGGCTGAAGATTATCCTTTCAATATTGAAGCTGGGATAACCTACACAATATATCCTGGTATAGCAAATCACATGGGAACCTCTTCATACTATCTGCTTAATGTAAAGATGAGAAACCGAAATGAGTCTCTTCACGACTCTACCTTGAATATGCCTAGCTCACTTTCAGCTATCGCTGATTATAGAGTCTTTCTAGGTGATGGTGAGATCTGGGAGAAAACACTCAACTTCTCAATACAGAACGTATCACTCCAAGGAGACTATTGTTTAGTTAAAACCTTATCCATAGACGGTTTAGCCCATGATATTGAGAATATGATCGCTTGGGATCAAGAGAATGCTGGTTACTTTGTTGAACTCCTCTTTGAATTATGGATTTTTGATACTAACACCAAAACCCTCTCTTTTCAAAACCATTGGCTTGGAATCTGGCTAAACATTACTTGTAACGAAAAATACTAAAAAAATATAGATAGATATGCGATAGCTTTAAACTGTAAATAAAATATGTATTCACACTACTGAAAAGAAAAATATGGGAAAGTATAAACTTCAAAATGTGATTCAAATTGAAAATTTCTTTAGTTGGTTCAGGAGTTGTAGGTCAAGCAACAGGTATTGGGCTTTTCAAGAAAGGTAATGAGGTTACATTCTACGATGTCGATGATGGAAAATTAGAAAATCTCAGAGAACAAGGCTATAGGACTAGCGAAACTTTAAGTGAAGCTGTCAAAATTTCAAAGATAATTATGATTAGTGTACCCACACCAACTATTAATGGTCAAATGAATCTGAAATACGTATTAACGGCAACCAAAAATATTGGAAAAGCATTAGCTGAAAGCAGTGAATACAAACTCGTAACATTAAGAAGCACAGTTGTGCCTTCAACAACTCGTTGTAGACTTCTACCTATTTTGGAAAAATATTCAAAATTACAATTTAGTAAAGATTTCGGGGTTTGTTTCAACCCTGAATTCCTAACTGCAAAAAATGCTTTAAACGATTTTTTGAATCCAAACCGTGTAGTTATAGGTGAACTAGACGAAAAATCAGGTGATATATTACAGAAATTATATGAAAATTTTAATACAAAAATTATTAGAACAAGCCTAGATAATGCGGAGGCAATTAAATATGCTTCAAATCTTTTCTTAGCTACTAAGATATCGTTCTTTAACGAATTTTATCTGATATGTCAAAGGTTAGGTTTAAACGCAAAAATTGTAAGTGAAGCCGTAGCTTTAGATCCTCGAATTGGTAAATATGGTATTCATGGAGGAAAACCTTTCGCAGGATCATGTTTGCCTAAAGATTTGGTGGCATTTATAAGTTTTATAAAAACGCATGATTTAAATCCTAAACTTTTAGAAGCCGTTTCACATGTCAATGAGGAGATAGCTCTACAATGCAATGGAAACCGCGTGCTAAAAACCATAGCTAGCTATTAGGGGCTTCACTAATTATTGACGTTAAAAATAGGTGGATTCAGTAGTACTGGTTTGTTACTCATTTCCATCTCGATCCTTTCATTTCTCATTGTGTTATTCACATATTTGTTATATTACACAGTCATTTATCGCAATAAAGACAATGTTAGAACTTATTTGAAGAAACTTGGAGAAATACAGAAATCAGATGGTAATCTACCTAATGTATCTATTATTGTATCGGCGTATAACGAATCGAAGGTAATTCGACGAAAGATTCAAAATATTTCCAAGTTAAATTATTCCCGGGAAAAAATAGAGTTAATAGTGATCGATGATTGTTCGCAGGATGAAACTCATAAAATCGCGGAAAATGTGTTGAAGGATTGCCAACTTAACGGACGAATTATTAGAAATCCGGAAAGAATAGGTTTGAATAAATCATTAAATCACGCCTTTCAACTGGCAAGTTACCCTCTAATCTGTGTGACAGATTCTGATGTTACGTTGGAAAAGGATTCTTTAAAAAACTCTTTGATTGTACTGGAACATTTCGAAAATACAGGAGGTGTCACTGGGCGTATTGTGCCTGTACACGGTACGGATGGTTTAGCTACCAAATTTGAGAGTGATTATCGTCTATATTACGATAGATCCATGTTAACTGAAAGTTCATTTCATTCTGCTTTTCCAGGTAATGGACCGCTTATTATTTTTAGATCTTTTCCAAACTATTCTATTCCAGCTAAGTATGGAAGTAGTGATGCAAACATAGCGATGAACGTTATAAAACATGGGAAAAGACTTCTCTATATCCCAAACGCCATAATCTATGAACCTGTTCCAGAAACTGTAGGTCAGCAAAAACTGCAGAAAGTTAGAAGAGCAACGAGGTTAATTCAAGCTTTCATCCATAATACAGATGTTTTTATGAATGGTAAGTATGGCAGTTTTGGAAATTTAATCTTTCCCTTAAAGTTTCTTATACATGTGCTTTGCCCAATACTAATGTTGATTGGTTTAATAACATTCATACCGTTCATAACTTTTTATGCAGGCTACTTTCTACAGTCACTGTTCGCATTTCTCATAGTTATTGCTTTGGGCGTTTTAGCTGTTTCCCGTAAAATTAGAAACTTTTTTTCAAGTTTTCTTTTTCATCAGATATATTTATTGTTAGGTTTATTTTCTTTGTCTAGGCAGAGTATAACTTGGAAAACCATTGACAGAAAATAGAGGGGGTGATCATTATTGGCGAATCTACTTAGAATTCTTTACTATCTCAATGAATCAAAAAAAAGAGCCTACTGGCCCATAAATACACTGAGAAGATATCAGGAAAAAAAACTCAGATCTATCGTGAACTATGCATACAATTTTGTTCCTTTTTATCATGATAAATTTAAAGAACACGGTATTAACCCTGGAGATATTAAAACCTTGGAAGATTTGAAGAAACTTCCTGTGGTGAGTAAAGACGAGATTAGACATCAAGAGGCTTCATATCTAATTTCTTCAGAAAAAAACATTGAAGAGTTAAAAATCTTGAGAACTAGTGGATCGTCAGGCACTCCATTTCTCATATATATTG
>JAEOTF010000442.1 GCA_016840025.1 Candidatus Hodarchaeota archaeon | reverse complement strand
CATAAGCAAACCATACCACGTCACTCCCTCATTCCCTTCAATGCAAGCTCGCAGGCGAGCATTCTCGGGGGGGGATAAAAGTTAACCCCCCCACGCGCGCATAGGTAGATGCATCTGTTGCTTTGAATATCTTGGACATTTAATTCATGAAAAACTCTTTGCTCTCAGTTATAAAATTCAGTCTTGAATGTAAACATTAAATTTTAGTCCGTATACGCTACACGCGCGCGTTTTAACTGAAAACTCAGATTTGGGTGGGCCCCTGTATAATGATGTCTTTGATTTTTTCATAACTTCCAGTCCAGTCACTAACTAAATCTAACCACCAATTAACACCTGCATTTTGAAAATCTAAAATGGTCTTTCTCTTATCATTGCCTTCAGGAATATTAAAACTAATTTTCACGATATCATAAGGATAACATAAACCATGATTTTTCATATACTCAATCATATTACAGAAATCATCAGGAGTTAATGGATTCGTATAGTCTACACTTAGTGGTATCACTCCATCTAATTTTGTTGCTCTTTTAAAGGGTCCTTTTTTTGGCCAAGTACCTGCACCCCATATTTTTATTCTAGGTTTTTGGACAGGTCTTGGTAGAAATTTTACTTTATCAGTTGTGTAATATTTCCCGGTATAGCTGAAATCCTCTCCACTCCATAAGCCATTAAGAATCTCAAGGTGTTCATCAGCCATCTTTGCCAATATTCTTAGGTCTGTTTCCTCATTCATTACAGAGAATTCGCTGGGACCTCCTAAACCTATTCCAAGTATTAGACGTCCTTCTGAGAGTATGTCTAGAGTCACTGTTTCTCTGGCTAGTTTCCACGGTCTTCTTCTTGGTAATGGAGTTACCGTAGTACCAATATGGATTTTTTCAGTGTTCTCTGCTACACTGGTTAAGGCAATGAAGGGATCAACGGTGTTAGGAAAACCTTCTTCTGTGGATATGATATGATCCCATAGAAAGAATCCATCCCATCCGGATTTTTCAGCTTCTATCGCTAGTTTGGTTATTAGTTTTGGGTTTCCAAATGTATTTCCAAAATTTGGGGCATATATACCATATTTCATTATTCAATTCAATGTAACTAATAGAGTATGTACGTTTAGATTTTACTACGATATACCACCACACAAAGATATGTGCCGCGCGCGTGTGTTACGTGTGAATTTGAAAAATAATAAAAAAGCTATGATTCACCGCTACGACTGTATGCAGGAGTATATTTTACGTTAGTAAGAGGACCTTCTGAATAGTTTATCATCCAAAACGGGGTCCATGCTAATGCTATCAGCTGTACTTTTACATCACTTCTACGGGGTTTTATTTCTTCAGTTATTAATTCATTTGGGACGTTTTCCATTGTGCTCTTTATTTTATTCACAGCTTCTTCGAGTTCAAACTCCATACTTGTTGTATCATCCTCTACTTCAGCAATTTCTTCTTTGGTGTCTTCTATATCCATTTTAACTTTGGAGGTCATACGCCTTCTTCGTGCGATAGTTGTAGCTACGCTTGTACGTCTTCGACCTAAAAAGAAGCTTAGGACGGTTTCTCCTACTCCAACAACCTCTTCTTGCTTTCGAGCATTATATTCTGCTTCGTCAGCGTTAAGATCACGTTCTAGTTTACGCTGCTTTGCTTCCAATTTATCAAGACTTTTTTCATATTTCTTTTCTAGTTTGTCTATTTCTAAATCGCGTTTCTCTCTTGCAGCTTGCTGTAAACGGAGATAGAATGTATTTTCTAATTCTCCAGGTCGTTGAAGGACATTAAGACTTGGATGAGCTTTTAACTTTAAACGTTCATTGTTATAGAGCCAATCATTAAGCCCTTTGTTTATTTGACGAAGTTTTTTGGCATTATTAATGTTTTCTGGAATTGGGGCAAATAAATATCCACGCTCTTCATTTAGGAGTTCTGGACGGTTCAAAAGGCTATTGACATTTGCGAGTAATGTTTCTGAGTCATCCCAATTCACTCCACCCATACCTTCAGGTGCAGATGCTAAACGCATCCTACTCATATTCTCATCAATCTTTTGTTTTCTGTCAAAATACCTGACTGAAGCATTTCCCAAAATCATTGGTTTATAGACTTGTTGAACAGCTTTGATTTTAATTCCTGGATTCTTTCTTTTTAACAGGTTAATCGCTTCTTGTTCATAGATATCCAGGGGTAAATACACTTGCGTTATGGATGGATCTAGAACTGGCTCATTATTTTGTAAACCTTCAGAATTAGTTGGTTCTATGCTTTCTTTTTTAATTAAATCTTTTGTGAATAAGTCTGGACTGGTTTCCTGCTTAATCTGTTTTTTTGTTGACATTAATTTACGAACTTGAGGCCTTGTGAGTGGACCCCTCAGATAACTCATTGCCCATCTTGTGTAGAAGATATAGGGTTCATCCTCGTGGACGTTATGTAATAAGAAGACGCGACTATCAAGCCTGCTAATTATGTCGTCATAATCGATATTTTCTCCACTTCCACCTACCTCAGAGATGGCACTTTTTAATCCTTCTAAAACCCGATCTTTATCCCTTTCAGTTTGAAGTTTTCCAATTAACCACGTACCTGCATTTGTAAGACCTTTGTAATCTATATCTACAGGGTTTTGGGTAACAAGTAAAAGTCCGAGGCCGTAAGCTCTAGCCTGCTTTAATAAGGTTAGAAGCGGCCTCTTTGATGGAGGTTCAGCAATGGGGGGCATGAACCCAAATACTTCATCAAAGTAGAGTAAAGCCCTCAGGCTGGTTGTACCTGTTTGTTTTCGTACCCATGTCAATATGTTTTCAAGGAGTAGAGTTACGAAGAACATTCGTTCTTTGTCGGATAAGTGTGCAATATAGAATATTGTGTGACGTGGTTTTCCTTCATCGGTGTAGAGCATTCGATCTATTTCCATGGGTTCCCCTTGCAACCAACTTTGGAAGCTTGGTGAGGCTATAAGGCTGTTTAATGACATAGCTAATTCGAATCGTTCTTTTTCGGGATAATAGCTTTCTATATCAAATACTCCAAGTTTTCGTATTGGTGGGTTTTGTACAGATACAATTAGTTTTTCAAGATCAAGATCCTCGTTTTGACGCCAAAAGTGTTCAAAAATGGTTGTGAGGAGAATTGCTTCTCTACTACGCATTGGATCGACGTTTATTCCGATCATTCCCAATAATGCGGATACAGTGCCGTTTATTCTCTCTCTAAGTATTTCTGCATTCTCTTCGAAGTCTAAGTTGGGTGCAGTGAAACTGCTTAGTATACTGACGGGTATGCCAGAATTGGAGCCTGGAGTATAAATAGAAAAATCCGCAGAGTTCTTCAAAGTTCGAATACGCTCTGATGTTATACCCCAATCAGATAGACCATTACGCCATAATTCTGCAACATCTTCAGAATACTCGTCCATAGTTTTTCCTTTACGTCGAGCATCGTCAGGATTTATCCAAGGCCTAAAGTCTTTTGACAATAGTTCTGGAAATTGAAGCATTAAATTTGTTACATCACCCTTAGGATCTATTATTATTGCTGGAACTTTATCCAAGGCTGCCTCTTCTAATAAACCGATACATAGACCAGTTTTTCCACTTCCAGTCATTCCGACACAGATGGCATGTGTGGTTAAATCACGTGCATCATAATTTATTATACGATCTGTGATTTTGTCTTTGTCTAAGTTATATTCAGCTCCTAAGTAGAAGGAACCCAGACGTTCTGGCGGGGTCTTCATTTTTATCATTTGAATGAAGTCATTTGACCTATTTAATATGATAATACATACACAAAGTTAGATGATGAAGGAATTGTAGAGAAAAACATTGTGGATACGCGCGCGTAATTGGGGCACACATTTTGTAGCTACCCACGCATCTCAGACCAAGATTTATCTTGCTCAGTGAATTCAAAAGCTAAATATTGTAGGGGTATATTCGAACTTGGATTATTTATTGAATGAGGTATCCCTTCAGGGGTATACACTAGTGAACCGGGAGTGACTACATAAGTAGAATTACCCGCTGTTGCTTCACCTACACCTCTTAGGAAGTATCCGAACTCCTCAGGATTTCGATGGGTGGACAACTTAATACCAGGGGCATGAGTTTGAAGATCAAGCGAATGCATCCTCAAAGCGCCCATCACAGCATACTCTTCTTCTGTAAAAAGTTGTTGTGCATACATCCCACTATAACGTATAGGAACTTGGTACAGATTTTTTATTCTAATTTTTGCCCATCTAAAGTTTGGTCTTGGTATATGATAGATAGCGGATAAGATTCTCAGTTCTCCTTCTCCCGAATGTAAAAAAGAATGCGATTTATGTTTATCGAATTTAATGTTTCCAGGTACAAAGATTGCTGTTTCCCCATGTAAATATCTCCCATTGAAAATTGCACATCCAGAAATAATATAATGTTGATATTCAACATTTTTTTCATCAAAAACAATTTCTCCACCAGTAAGGAGATGGTGTTTCACTTCTAAATTTCCTGAAACCGTTTGATTTCTTTGTATTAATTTTTTTTCGGTGACTCCCTCGGAAATTTTAATTCCATCAACATCATTCAAATTTACATGCAAGTATTTTATCCCTCATTACCTTAGAGATTACATAATAAGAACAATTAATATTATAAATAGATTTTAGATCTCATATTACATGGCCTATACTGTTCTTAGAGCTAGAAGATTAATCGATGGAATAAATTGTGACCCAATAGAATATCCCTTAATTTTGGTGAAAGACGATAAAATTGTATTTTCAGGTGAAGAGGATGATATTAAATTACCTTCCGAATATAATGAAATTCTATTTGAAAACTGTACTCTTTTACCGGGTCTCATCGATGCACACATTCATTTGACTCTAGGTACCTATGGTGGTTACGATAAAATAATCAGAGAATCTGATTCTGTACATCTAATGGCTGGTATGTCAAATTCATGTGATGCATTAAAAGCGGGGATCACAACGCTCGTTGACGCTGGAGCTAGAAATATGGTAGCTCACGATCTTCGACAGGGAATTAATATGGGGCTTTTACAAGCTTCACGTCTGTTAATTTGTGGCAGACCATTAACAATAACTGGTGGGCATTTCTATTTCTGTAACAATAACGAAGCAGATGGTATAAGCCAAATAAGTAAAAGAGTTCGACAATTTGTAAAAGAGGGTGTAGATATGATTAAAATTATGGCCTCGGGAGGAGGAACAGCAAATGCAGGTTCTCTTGGAGGTCCAAAATCTAGTCATGTTTCCTTTAATGAGGATGAGTTAAAAACCGCAGTTTTTGAAGCTCATAAATTTGGTAGAAAAACTACAGCACATTGTGAAGCATATGATTCAATAGGTAACGCTGCTAGGGCTGGGGTTGATACAATCGCTCATTGTGGCTTCATTTTAAAGGATGGAACCAGAAGTTTCGATATTGAGGCCGTTAAGATAATGGCGGATAAGGGCTTATTCTATAATCCAACATTGCAAACTGGCTCACAACGGTATGATTATTTAAACGATAAAGTTAACAAAGGAGAAAAATTATCGGAAAAGGAAACGACGTCATTAGAAGGGTTAGAATATAAATATAATAGAAAGTTTGAGAACCTTAAAAAAATTCACGAGATGGGAGTCAAAATAGTAGCTGGATCTGATGCTACAGGCCTTGGTAATTCTACAAGACTATTTAGATCTTTGGAATTTATGGTTGATGCTGGGATGTCTCCAATGGAAGTAATTATTTCTGCTACAGGTAATGCAGCAACATCTGTAGATAAACACAATGAGATAGGAATAGTGAAAGAAGGTTTGAAAGCAGATATTATAGCCGTTGAAGGAAACCCGCTTACAAACATAGAAACATTGAGAAAAAATGTATTGTGTATGATCGATGGAAAAATAATTAACAATAAGCAAACAAACTAGGCTAAGAACGTCACCGTTCAGTCACCCAGAAGTAGCGTGGATCGTCGTCCACGACCTGCTTATTATATCGGGTTCCTACACT
>JAEOTF010000062.1 GCA_016840025.1 Candidatus Hodarchaeota archaeon | reverse complement strand
GTTTTTCCCTACAAAATAACCATCTTCAAATTTATTTATAATAGTAGAATATTTTGTACCAGCAATATGAAGTGCACTAGGCTTACTACTCCAATTTTTTAGCAACTCTTGACCGTTTATTTGCCAGTTTGGGTTGGAACTCCAATAGGTATTACCTTGGGGTTCAAGAATTACTACCGCCCCAATAATGGGTGGTTGGCTCTGCATCAGTTGGTTCATGATATCTTGATAACTCATTTATCTAGCCTTCCTTTTTAATCCTTTTGTTGATCTTTTTCGTGAGGGTCATCCTTTTTAAATGTAATATCAAACTAAATAGAACAAATAACACACTCATATTTGTACCTTTGTTCGAAGAATGACAACAATACTCAACAAATATCATAATTCTATTTTAATTCTTTGATAGTGCTTCAAATTGTAAACTTTATTAGCCTACAATGCGGGAACAATTATAGGCTCTATTTCTATCCTATTGTTCGAACCCGATAAACTACTAGGATCTGGTAGCAATGCCTGAAAACATTGAAGGCCTCTTAAAAAAGCCCAAACGTTACCAATCACCTGACTCCCCGCCTGAAGAGAAGCCCAAGGTGTGGATACATTGCGAGGCGTGCACTACTGTAACCGAACATACCGATGGTCCGATGGAGAGCCCGTGGGATGGGACAGATATGCGTGGACATCTGACTTGTGATTTCTGCGGAGTTTTGAAGCCTGGCATTTATCCCCGAATTCAGGGACCTCAAGTACTGGTTAAAACCCCTGAAACTCGAGAAGAGCTCTTACAACGCCCAAAACGCCCCAAACCTGCTCCTGAATATCTTCTACCCCTGATTAGTCGGAAGCCCCTAGTACTGGGGCACTGTCAGACATGCGGCGGTATCACAGACCACCACGAGGTACCCGAGCGAACTGAAAAATGGGATGATGAATTCGAGGGCATCGAATACACGGCCCGTGGACGTCTAATCTATAAACTCTGCAGAAGACTTAGGGAAAACGTAGACTACTGCGACCTATTGGAACAGTATTGGGGCAGTGTCATCAAATAGAAGTTGTAAGCCTTCTTTTCCTTTTTTTACTTCCCTGTGTACTTTTAACTAGGTATTAAAAGATCTCTGATAATCATCTTAGACTGAAAAATCTCCATTTCATGACCTTTCTAATTGTCTTATTAGTTGTGGGGACTGAAAGATACAAAAGAACTACTAAACTCAGTAATAAAGCCTTTCCAATCGAGAGACCCTTCTTAGACGCCATTATACTATAATTCCTAGAATTAGTCATTTATTATGCCATTGTATTCCATATTTAGATTATCGTAAAAGCTGAATCTTGCCTACCAATATATTTGAGATTCTATAAAACCGAGTGTTAACTAAAAAATTAGTTTCGGTCATGCTTTAGTGGCCGTGAGCGAGGAGGAAGACTAAAAAAAAGAGGAGGGAAAGTACAGGTGTAAAGGCATTTGAACCCCGCGTTCAACGTTGAGGGCGTGGGAAAAAGAAACCGGAGTGATACTCGGGAAAATTAGGAAAGTACAGGTGTATAGGCATTTGAACCCCGCGTTCAATGTTGAGTTCTTGGGACACCTTGAGAGGTTGAAGACGCTGTGATCGGGGAGAGGGACGACAAAGCGGGGAGGGAAAGTACGGGTCTAGTCGCTTTTGAGGGAAGCCTGAACGCATCGGAATTAATTTTATTCCTTCATTTTCACGGCAGTATGAGTTGAAAGTTTCTGGACGCCAAAGACCGCAGATCTGACAGGTTTTATTAGATTTCCACCCCTCACAGGGCTCAACCCGATAGCCGGAATGGATGTCGTGAAGTCTTTCTCGATGGCACTCCTCACAATAGAGTACAAAGCCCTTTGTTTCGCATTCTATACACACCGTCCATCTCGCCCCTTCATCGTTATAGCGGGCAGGACCGTAGTGGTTTCTAACTCTATCACAGGTCTTGCACCAGAAGTCCGATTTGATTATTTGGTCGGGATCGGGGCGGCGGGGTTTTTTTAGAAGCGCTTTAATATTTTCGGGTATTGCTATCATTTCCTAATATTTACCGTCTCTGTATCGATAGTATTATCTTTATTTATATACTTCCCTAGATAAAGTTCAAGAAGAAAATAATCTGTCCCGCCTAAAATCTTGCTAAAATTGAGTTTTAATAGGAAAAATGGGAGAAATGACAGGACTATAAGCCGCTCTTTTTAGTAAAAAAACTAGTTAACTAACGTTTCTCTCAGCTACAGTAAAGCTCAATGACTAATGATGAAGAACCTTGGAAAAGAATAACTTCAGATCATTGTTAGACGCTTATGACGGGCCAAGAACGGTTAGTTATAAAATCAAAAAATGTGAAAAGGACTGTTTTTAATAATAACCTAAAATTTTCTCACCAAACTGGTGTTACTCTAGTTGAGAATGGTTAAACTCAAATTTCAGATGTTTTTTTCTTTCATGTCATTTTTCGTTATTTTTTACCTATCTCTATAATATTAGAAAACTAACTAATTAAATTATAACCGTTATTCCTACCCCCTCCTTCAGAGATTCTTAAAATTCTTAATTATATGTGTAGACTTTAACACAAACTGAGATTTTGTGTAATAAATTGTCATGTAATGAATTTACAAACCTTTTACAACTATCAATACAATATTGCTATGTCTTAGTTTGTACAGACAAACAAAGAGGAAGAAAAGATGAAACGTAAAACAACTGTTATAGGTGTAATGTTTGCTCTATTGCTCTGTCTCACTTTTGTACTAAACCCTCTAAAGGCGACAGGCTATTCATATGGAGTTGAAGCAGGTGACACCTTTACTTATGAGCTTAAAAAAGCTTCTGCAAATTGGGATATCGACACCCCCGAATATAAGGACTCCGGTAGCATGGATTCTTTGAAATTAGACACCGTTACGCTTAATGAAGGCGATACTTTTGATTTAAACATTGATGGTACTGGAAATGACCCCATTATGGGCGACTATGTTGAAGCTTCAGTTCTTGGATATACCCAAACTATATATGCGAATTTCCCGATAGAAATGTGGGCAATTTACCTTTGGGGCGGTGGTGCGAGTGCACTAGCTTCAATGGAAGAGATAGACATGTCCTGGCTCCTTTACTCTGTGATTACTTATGCAGATGACCAATGGTGGGATGATCTAGAGACAAGGTTAAAAGATTTAGCAACCGCAGCTGCAGCAGGTACAGATGAAGCCCCATCATTCAGTTTTGAGTCAAATGATGAAGAATTCGGCGTGGTTTCTCAATACGATGTAAGTGATTCCGAATCAGGAATGACATACAAAGTTAACACAGATTTCAGAATGGTTTGGGACAAAGAAACTGGTGTAATGTTAGGTGTGTTAATTGACGCCTTTTTAAGTATTGACATGACAATACAGGGAATGACTATTAAAGCCGAAATAGATACAAATTTTGAAATAACACAAGAAGAATACGACATTAAAGGCTTTGAAGGCGGCGGTATGATTCCTGGTTTCGAATTTGTCTTCGTATTTCCTGTAATTGGCGTAATTGCACTCATTTACCGACGTCGAAAATAAAGAAATACCTTCTTATCTTCTTTTTTTTTAATGAGGGGAATTAATAGAGAAAATTAACCTGATTTTGCTATACAAATTGCGCAACACCGCGATCTACAAGAGTAGAAGCGTTCGGGAGCGGTAATTTAATTTGTTCTCCGCTTTTACCTAAATAATAGTCTTTTCCCTCAATTCCAACGATTACACAATCGAAATCTTGAAGTAATCTCACTATTCTTTGAGGAGACATCATTGGTGGTCAATATTTCTTATTATTTGTATTTTTAAAAGTGAGAGAGAGAGTTATCTGAAAGTGAAATAAGAATTCTTTTTTCATTCGAGTTCAACTGTAAAGTTATCTTTTAGTTTGTAAGAGTTTTAACAGATTTTTTGTCGCTTGTTATCAATTGTTAGATAGAAAATAAGATAATTATCTACAAATATATTTTGATAAAAAATTAAGAGTTTAATGGTTGAAATTATGAAAATACAAAGCCAATGTCTTTCATGTTTAATATCACGTGGATATAAAAATGCTGTACTATCCACCGATGATAGAGAGTTACAATTACAGGCAATGAAAGAATTTACTATTTTATTAGGAAATCATTTCAAATTTAAGAAAAAAATAATAGTTCCTGAAGTTACTGATGTCCCTGCTTATCTCGGAACGGAACGGGAACGGATAATTCAAAGAGTCTCAGGAAATGTTGATCCTCAACACGAATTGAAAGTTGCTTCCAATCTTCTATCTGTGAAATTAGTTAATACAATAAGCAATCAAATCAAGAAAAAATCAGGGCAGGATCAGTTAGAAATGGCAGCACAGATTGCTACGGCAGCTAATGCAATAGAGTTTGGTATAGAAGATTCTGATTTTACCTTAGATAAACTAGATAATATTCTCCAAGGAGCGGTTGAAGATATTTCCCTCTGGGAGTTTGATCTATTTTTACAGGACCTAGAAACCGTTAATAACATTCTCTATTTGACAGATAACTGCGGTGAAATATTTTTTGATCGTTTATTTGTTGAATGCTTAGTAAAAATGGGAAAAAATGTTGTTGTAGCGGGAAAAGATTCACCAATTGCAAATGACGCTACAGTAGGTGATCTTGTTGAGGCAGGTTTTACAGAGATCCAGAATGTTAGAGTTTGTTCAATTGGTTCTGATTCGATGGGAATTTTTCTTCATGAAATTAGTTCAGAGTTTAAAAAAGAACTAAATAACGCTGAACTGTTAATTTTCAAGGGGATGGGACACTATGAGACCGTACCCGAATATACATGGAATAAACCTGTATATATTCTGTTTCGTGCTAAATGTAAGCCTGTAGCAAGAACAGTTAAAGTGAAACATGGTAGTAATGTATTTATGAAATTAAAAAAAGATAATTATAGGTAGCTCATCCAATGTGGACTGAAGAACTTAAAGTGGCAACACAAGCAATCAAACAAGCTCAAAAAGAAGTCCTAAGATATTATACACAAGATATTGAAGTCAAATATAAAAACCACGGTGATCCAATAACTTTAGCAGATTCTAAAGCGGATGAGGTTTTATATGATCTCATAATGAATGAATTTCCTGAAGATGGATGGTTATCTGAAGAATCCACTCAAGATCCACTTCTTGCTTTACAGGAGAAACGATTGTGGGTGGTTGATCCCCTCGATGGCACGAAGGATTTTATTCAGAAAACAGGGGATTTTTGTATCAGCGTAGCCTTACTGGTTGATTCATCTCCAATACTCGGACTTATAGCTAGACCCACAGATGGTCGTTTGTATCAGGCAGTCTATAGAAAAGGAGCTACATGTAATGGGGAGCAAATTGAAGTATCATCGATAAAAGAACATAACGAAATAAAAATAGCCGTTAGTAAGACCGATAATCGAAGGCACATGTTAGAAGGTAGCTTTCCAGATTGGCTTAAGAAAAATATAGTTAAAGTTGGAAGCACAGCTCTGAAGATTATCTCTGTCGCAGAAGGGCTTACAGAAGGTTTTTATTGTCCATGGAAGCGTAATATTTGGGATTATTGCGCAGCTGGTCTTATTTTAGAAGAAGCTGGTGGAAAAATAACAGATCTTTTTGGAAATGCAATTAGCTGGAGAGAA
Organism: Candidatus Hodarchaeota archaeon; assembly: GCA_016840025.1. Next base: position 10,711 of record JAEOTF010000062.1, on the reverse strand, counting down.
TTAATCCTTCCCCATATACTCGCATCTAATCCTCATATTCACAAAAATTTACTCCAGATACTAAAGAGACTTGTATAGTTTTGAAGCTGATTGAAAATTATGATTGAGGAAGGGTAAAATAAAAGGTACTCCCCTCCCCAAGAGGAGGGAGGAATTAATGCGTTTACCTGGTCTTGTTATGTTTCTGGAGCCTCTGGTAAATGAGGACCGGTTGGATGGCGAGCGCCAGACCCGCAAACACGAGGAGTACCACGAGCCCGTCAATCTCCGGGATTTTCGACCCGACCGCTGGGGGATCCACATATACCGTGTATGTAAAGGTCTGCGTAATGATCCCGGTTTTCTCAATGGTCACATCAATGACTTCGGGGTCAGGCGAGTAGGGTAAGACTACGGTATAGTAGCCGGCTCCGTCATTGGTCGCGAGGTACTGGGTGCCGTTGAACGTCACTGTCACGGTGGCCCCGGTGATTGGCACTTGCCTGACTCGTTCCAAGATCCGGTAGGAATAGGTGATATTCTCCGGGTTAAAGCTTTCAGTAACAATCCGTAATTGCGGGAAGACTAGTGGATTGCTTGGAAAGAGACTTCGAGCATACTTCAAATCATAATTCGTGTAATCAAAATAGCTGATGTGGGGGTAGCCGCCAGCGTCAAGCGCCAAAAGCGCCAACGAACTATGGTAGCCAACGTTCCCTGCACTGTCCACGGTGGTTAGCTGCCAGTCACTACCATTGTAGAAGGCGTACTTTAAAGCCATATTCGTGTCATCAGAGTAGCTGATATGGGCATAGCCCGCAGTGTCCAGCGCCAACGAAGTGTACTGACCAACGTTACCGGTACTGTCCACAGTCTCGGTATACCAGCCACTGCTGTTCAGGAACGCATACTTCAAGTCATCAAACGTGACATCCCAATAGCTGATGTGGGCATAGCTGCTGGCGTCCAACGCCAACGAACTAGTGTAACCAACCTGAGCAGCACTGTCCACAGTCTCAGTATACCAGCCCGTACTGTTCTGGAAGGCATACTTCAAAGCGTAATTCGTGTAGTCCTGATAACTGATGTGGGCATAGCCGCTGGCGTCCAGCGCCAACGACGTATGTCGACCAACGTTCCCTGCACTGTCCACGGTGGTTAGCTGCCAGCCATTACTGTTCTGGAAGGCATAATTCAAGTCTCCACTCGACTCATCATAATAGCTGATATGGGCATAGCCCGCAGCGTCCAGCGCTAACGAAGTGTATTGACCGACATTACTAATGGTGTCCACTCTTTCTAGTTGCCAACCACTACTGTTCAGGAAGGCATACTTCAAATCCTGATTCGTCCAATCAGTGTAGCTGATATGAGGATACCCCGCAGCGTCCAGCGCTAACGAAGTATACCAACCAACATTACCAATACTATCCACAGTCTCGGTATACCAGCCACTGCTATTCATGAAAGCATACTTCAAAGCGAGATTAGACCAATCCTGATAGCTGATGTGGGGGTAACCGCCAGCGTCCAGCGCCAACGACGTCCACTGTCCAACATTCCCTGCACTGTCCACAGTTGCAGTATACCAGTCATCTGGTGCTGCCTGCACTGATGTTACGTGCAAGCTGCCGACTAACAGGCTGATACCACAAAAGAGTGCTACTACAACGGGTTTTTGTTTTCTTAACGAAAAATTGTTTCTTATTTTCTTTTTCAGTTTTAGTTTCATTTGTTTCACCTAACGTAAATTCTTTAAGTTCCGCGAAGATGTGTTAATTCTTTATTATCTAAGTTGTATTATTGCTTTATTTGCGATTTCATCCTTATTCAATTCAGGATAATATACAATGAAAGAAAGAATATCGCGTTTGAAAGATTTTAGTGTATTATTGGTATTTTCCGTCATTATTACAGGTTCTATTTTGGTTTATACCTTTCCTAACCAACAGGAAGATCACCATAAATCGTTAGTAACTCAAAATATTAAACAAGCAGGTTTACCTTTTATTTTCATCGATACACAACAAGAAATCTTAATAAAAGCGCCTATTTATTCCGAATTTACCCTTTATCCTGAAAGTTCCTTCCAAAATCCTATTTCCTCGCTCACACAAATATGTATCAGAGGAAGAACAAGCGTTAATTACCAAAAAAAGAGTTATAATTTGCTATTTGGTACTAAGGTTTCTTTTCTAGGAATGAAAGCAAATTCTCGGTGGGAATTACATGCTTTATTTACAGATACTACGAAATTACGGGTTAAACTCGCTATTGACTATTGGAATCAAATACAGCAATTAGAACATACAAAATTACCAGAATCCGAATATATTATCCTCTATCTAAATAATGAATTCCAAGGTTTATATCTACTTGTAGAAAAGGTTGACAATCAATTAATCAACAATGAAGAAGTAAATGATTTTTATTCTAGCTTTATAATTCAAGCTATGGGAGCCAGCACTTTTGATGATCCCCCTGGTCAATGGGATCAAGAATGGCCTGCTATTGCAGATTATAACGTGGTTGATAAACTTATACCCGAGTTATCCAACTTCATTAGTAACTCAACTGATGAAGAATTCTTTAGTTCTACTGATGGTGTTTATCGCCGTTTTGATAAAACTAATTTGATTAATCTTTATCTTTTTAATTCTTTGATTCAACATCGGGATTTTTGGGGAAATAATTATTTTCTTGTTAAGAGTATTCAGCAAGATACATTTTATTTCCTTCCATGGGATTTTGATTCCAGCTTTGACCAATTTTTTGTTTTTTTACATAATGATACAATGGAATTTCAAATTATTCCCAACATTTTGTTTAGTAGGTTACTATCAAACCATGAGTTTATCACAGATTTCAAACAAAGATGGGATGACCTAAGAAATTGTGAATGGTCCACCACTTTTCTTAATATGACATTGAATAAGGAATTAAAGAAAATTGAGAAAATTCTCCCTTTTGAGTATGAGAAATGGAATTATCTTCAATATCTTTCAAAAAATTCGACCTTATCGACTCCCTACATTTGGAATTATAGTTTAAATGACTATATTATAAAACTCAGAGAATTTGTTGTTAATAGAACAATTTTCCTAGATATACAGTGGATTACTTCTCACTAAATCTGTGTAAAGTGGGACCCTTCTAATAACTTAATATTAGAGATGTCTTTACTTTCTCTTAGCTCATTAATGAACTCTTGCTTGATTTTAACACTATCTAATGACTTAATTAATCTAATTTTCTTTCTAAACATAATTGATAAGTTTAGACGACTTTGGTTTTCCTCTATTGACTCTATCGTTAAAAGAGAGTACGCTTTTAAGTACTTCTTCAAAATTGGATCTAATAGTTCTGCATAATCCAAATCTATTGGGAGATCAAATTCTAATATGTCCTGTGAGACATCCATTGCTAGAAAATCCGTAACTAACATAAAATAAAGCAATAAGCAGCCTGTTATTGTAAAGACTATAGCTAAGAAATAAAACCGACTTCCGCAAGCTAGTCCAATAATTAACCCAAAAAAAACGAAAGCAACATCTCTGGTTTCTTTTATTGCATTCCGAAATCGTATTATTGACAATGCTCCAATTAACGTAAATGCTTTACCTAAATCTGATCCTATTACCATCATGACTGCTGTTGCGATAATTCCTAGAAGTATGAGTGTCTGAGCAAAAGATTGAGAATACGAAAGTCCCTTATATGTCCCTCGATATGTCATCCCGATGATTATTGATAAAACAATAGACCAAAATATTGCAATCATAACATCTGAAATGCTAATTTGTGTAATTGTGGGACGTATATTCACAAAGGAGTCTTCAATAAATTTATCAATTAAATCAAATAAAATATCTGAAATATCCATTTTTTACACCTTTATCGTAGAACAAATAGATTTTTGCTTTCTAACCCTTTTGTAAACTTCGAGAAACGTGTTATATTCGTATCTAACCCTTTTAATGCATTTATTATTATCTTTGGTATTTTGTCTTTAAATTTGATTTCCATAACACACTGATTTCTAGGTATGATGGAATCAGTTTTAAGCTCTTTTTTAAGCGATAAAGCTCGGGTTTGTGCCTTAATATCTGTGTCAAAGCTAATTTTAATGTTCTTATCAAACTTATAAATCAATGCTTGTCGCTTGTAAGATACTAAGCTTGTAGGTTTAAGATTATATCGCTTCTGAATAATTACAGCTTCATTAAGAAACTCTTTGACATTTTCCTTAGTAGTTCGTTTGATTAACTGGTCAATTTCCATAGAAGGCGCTATTATATTCATAGCATCCATTAATAATAAGTTGATTCTACGTTTGAAAACATAATTACCTGATTTCAACTTTAATTCGATAAAACAAGGATGCTTATCAGTTACTGTTTGATCTTCGTTTGGATATACTCGAAATCGGAGTTTAACTCTGTTATTAAGTCCCTCTATTTTCTGAAAATAATGATTTTTAAATGACGAATCAAAATACAGTGTTCTTACATTATAGTGGTTATTTCTAGAATGAGTATCATAAATGAGAAATGGAGAAAGAACTAAAATTAGTTTATCCCGTTGAAATACCGATAGTCTAAATTTATACTCAAATCGTTGGATAGTTTCTAAATTCATGGTCTTAATAAAAGAAAAAATAACGTTTCATAACTTTATCTTATTCTGATTCTGTTTGTTTTCTCGTATACGAACAAGGATATATTCGATAGAATGGATATGGCACGTTTACATTAATATGAGAGGGCTGGATAGAAAAAGGGAAATTTAAAAAAAAGAGTGGTTGGCTATTCTTTGCGTTTTTTATAAATAATCAGGACTATTAATGGCACAATGAGCGCTGCTATGAAGACTAATCCAAAATATTGGGTTTCATTTATTAATGGTCCTTCGTAGAATTCTGCGCTGTCTACATAGAGTTCTGTATAACTACCTGAATAGCCATAGAAATAGATTACCAAATCTATATTAGCTGAATCTGCAATAAATTGGACGGAAAGCTGGCGCCACGCAGGAGAATCACTAGTACCAGTATCAGTGGCATTGTAGAATGTTCCACCGTGATCCCAACTATCAACATAAATCTCAACATAATCTGAAGTTCCTCCGGCATCATCCAGAACCCAGACAGAAAAAGTATAATTGTTCCCACTAGTAACAGCTACTGCTTGTTCAATACGAACCGTAGCCTCCATTATACTACCATTTGCTTTTACACTAAAACCACTTGCCGCTTGAATAATAGTACTTTCCTGTGTGATATTATGAGGGGTGCTAAATGTTTCTGTCCATGTGGTCAAATCATGGACATCGTCCCAAGAGTCAAAACTTCCATTAGGAAGTGCCGCCTCCGCTATACTAATAGGTAATGCTGTTAAAATGAAGATACTAATAAATATTAATGCAAATACACGTATTTTCATGACAATTCAACCTTAGTATAACTAAGAATAGACTTATATAAAATTACTTAGCAATTTAGTATGCTTTTGTATTCCCTTTTATCGAATAAATGTTTATAGTTTAGTTTAATTTGGGAAAGCGTGTTAGAAGAAAAGGAAAATAAAAAATAAAGAGTGGATGGCTATTCTTTGCGTTTTTTATAAATAATCAAGAATATTAGTGGCACAATAAGCGCTGCTATGAAAACTAATCCAAAATATTGGGTTTCATTCAGTGATCCTTCATAGAATTCTGCGCTATCTACATAGAGTTCTATATAGGTCGCACTCCAGCCCATAAAAAAGATTCTCACATCTATATTGGCTGCATCTGCAACAAATTGGACGGAAAGTTGGCGCCACACAGGGGAATCACTAGCACCAGTACCGCTGTTATTAGATACTGATCCACCATGACCCCAACTAGATACATCCATATCAACATAATCTGAACTTCCTCCGGCGTTATCCAGAGCCCAAACAGAAAAGGTATAATTATTCCCAATAGTAACAGCTACTGTTTGTCGAATAATAGTTGCAGATTCCATTGTACTACCATTTGCTTTTACACTAGAACCCCCTACAGCTTTAACAACACTAATTTCCTGTGTAATATTATTAGGGGTGGTAAAAGTTTCTGTCCATGTTGTTAAATCGTGAGCTCCGTCCCAAGAGTCAAAATTTCCGTTAGGAAGCGCCGCGTCAGCTATACTAATAGGTAACGCCGTTAAAACGAAGATGCTAATAAAAGTCAATGCAAAAATTCGAATTTTCATGATAAATCAACCAAGAATTATGCTAACTCCTAGTCATTTAAAGGACTTTGCATTGCTGGTTTTCTATTATGTTTTCTTAATTTTTTTTAAGACAATGATTTTTGATACTTCACATTCTAAATGAATGCATGAAAATAGCATGAGTTCTCTTTTTAAAAGAGAAGATGAAGTATAATAACATAATACACCATTTAAGAATTGAGATTCGACCAAGGAAAGAATTCGTCAATGAGCCTTGCATTTGCTTCAGTAGAAAAAGCTTGGAGAAGAATATTCAAAAGATTCTACAAACAGCTACATATCCATATCGTGGGATTAGATTTCGAAGGACAGAGTCTAAAAGACGCTATTCTCCTAGTTCATCATCGCACGGGTGAGATTATCCATATTTTACCTCATACAAAACAAATTTTCTTACGACATGGTCATGGACAGCTATTATTCCCTCATCATGCACCCGGTAAAATTTGGGAAGACGTTTGTATAGATGAAACACTCACCGAATCTTTAGCGATTCTTGAGATTGAATGGGGTTTTCAATCTAAAGTTCTTGAACCCGATGTAAGTCCATAATGAGCCTATTATCTTTGTGTTTGAGTTAATAGTTTTTTCTAGCGTTATTTCTTATAAAAGTTTTTTCTTTTGCCAATTTATCCCGAAATTCGCCAGAATTACCGTAAAAGAAAGACCTACTGCTCCGAACAAGAAATATGGCGATAATTTACTCTCATTGTTACTTAAGTAGGGTGTGTTCGAATCTAAATCCCAGGTATTAGTATGAGATGTTTCTATCAATTCGGGAGTGATTAATCCAAGTTCATACCTGCTTTCAGCTCCATGAATGTCTTTAGCAGTCAGCCAGAGTGAATAAGTACCGTCTAATAACTCAATTGAAGTACTCCATACGCCATTTGTGAATACGAGCTGGTAATCAGTAGAATTCACCCAAAGTGTCACCGAATCTATTCCTGATGAATCGTTTACTAATGTTTCTCCCTCAAATAAGAGAGGAGTGTGCAGATTGTTGAAAACATGTTCTGAAGGGTAGACATTAATGAATTCAGGACCTTTACTCTCGACAGAAAATGTGTAATTAGCTACTGTTGTTGCTCCAGCTTTATCTTCCGCAATTACTTGAACCCAATAAGTCCCAGGTTTTTGAAAACGTAATTCTCCTAAACCCTTTCCATGAACTGACAAATCTATGATAATTGTTTCATTTTGCCTAATAATTGCAACATTCTTTATTCCAACGCTATCAAATGCTTCTATTGTATAATTCACGGTTTCTCCATCAAAGAGATGTAAACTTCCCCAATTGACACTTAATATTGGAGCTGAATTATTAATGATTTCAAACTCTCCTTGTTTTGAGAAATGAGTTTCAATATTAAGATCATCTGTCACTATAATATCAATTGTCCAACTACCTAAGCTAAATTGTGCATCACAAGCCACTATGCCAACAAAGGTCCCATTATTGTCGATGAGGGGTATTGTTTGATTGAATTCAGATAGATCCTGATATATAACCGCTGATATGTTAAAGAGAGAGTCATTATCTATAGCTACAACACGAATTGTTATCGAGTCTCCCAGATCAATTTCAGTTGGTGTTGCTTGAACTTCCAATATTTGACTTGGATTATCCAAGACTTGTAGTGCACATACTGCAGAAGATGGGAGATAATAATCACTACCAAGATATTCAGCTTTAATTCCATAAAATGAAGGACGTAAGGAGATAGCTATTTCTGCGGAGAATTTACCCGATGAATTTGTATTCACTACAATTATTTCTTCCCATTCTCCTGTATTTGTGCCATTCCACGATAACATGATAGGAACGTCCTTAATGGGATTATCTGTTGAAGATATTAGAAAGCCTTCAATCACTACAGTATTAAGTCTGTTTATGATATAATCTTCCATAGTTACCACTGTAGACAACTTGACTATTGAAATTACCTGTATTTCTTGTTGAGAACTCACAAATGGGTTGTCTTCTATCGTAAACCGTAAAGAATAGACTCCTGGTAAACCATGTCGAAGCTGAATGTCTTTAATCCAGAAAACTTCTAATCTTGCATAACCCGATGAATTAGTTTCAATTGTGCCCCACGAATCCCACAAAATTCCAGTTAAAGACGTTGAAAAAGTGATCGGTACTCCTGCGACTGCCATTCCTGATGCTTCCGTTATATATACTTCCCAGTAGAATGTCGTTCCATATTCAAAAATACCAGTCCCTATCCTAGGGTTTATCTGTGGTATTCCTTTAGATACGACAAGTTCTGCAGTTATGCCTGAAGCAGCATGAATTTCATTACCATAGTATTGAAAATAGATTGTGTATGTGCCTTCTGGGAAATCTACATGAAAATTAAAATTGATAGAGCCATTTTTGTCAACTGAATCTGTCAATTCAAGATAGGTTGTTTGATCATTTTTTATTGATAGAATAACTTCTCCACCAGTTATAGGATCTTTAGAGATTGAATTTATAGAAACAGAGATATTTTTAAGATCTCCATATTGCATCTCAAACATCGACTGACCAAGAGAAATTATTGTTGGTTTTTTGAGAATAGAAATCTGTCCTGTCCAAATCCCAGGTTGATAATATAGATTTCCATTGAAATGCATCTCTATTGTGTAATTTCCCGGTAAGAAATCCAATTTAATAAGAAATAGTATAAATCCTGCATTATCGGAGTCTACTGTTGCTATCGGAGTCCAGTTTTCATTATAATATATAACTAAAGACATATTCAGAATATCTGATATAACAAACCCAGTTGGAGTAGATAAACTAGCATTAAGTGGTATAATTGAGCCATATTCTCCACTTGGTGTATTCCAAGAGGTAGTTATGTCGTTTTTTAATATTTTAAATTCAATTGTCGTTAATGAAGCATCATAGTAGAAAGATCCAGTAAAATTACTCTTTAGAAGATAGTTTCCTGGTGTTAAAGTATTATACCAAGATAATTGTATTGTCCCATTAATATCAGTCACGTCTGTGCCAAAATGAGTCCAATTATTACCTAGGTCAGATGATAATATGAAATTGATAGGTTGCTGAGGGATTGGGACATCTAATTCATCTTTGAGTGTTGCTTTTATCGAACATATGTCATTGTAGTAAAGATCTGTGTGAGTAAGTGTTAGTTGAGTCGTACTACGAACTGTAAGAAGATGAGAGATTTTTATATCCTGATAGTATTGGCTTGTCCCTTGGGTTACAAATGTAAGATTATAGCTTCCTGGGGAAAGAGAAAGAAGAAAAATTGCCTTTCCATCTGCAGTTGTAGTTTTAGAAGTCCATTCAGTCTCATTGACTGATAATTCTACGGTTAATCCGCTTATAGGACCTTCATGGACACTAATAATTGTAATTTGCGCTTCTACGTCACTACTCGTGGAAATAGTAGAAGGTAGATCTGTAATTCCCATTAATGGTTCTTTTACTATAATATTGTAAGTATAATTCTCTGCAAGGACGTACTCACCTTGGGACTGAATTGTGAGTGTATGAAGTCCTCGAGTTTGAAAATTCATAATGTGCTGAAATGTACCTGCAGGTTGCCAAGATGAAATCGCTTTATCATCTAATAATAGTCGATGCTCCTCACTTACTTGCCCCGCAACAATTATATTTGTATCTACCTCAGTTTCATTGGACCAGTCGGTAAATGTTACTTGTGCCTTGACAAGAACCACAGTTTCTGCAAATATAGAGTCCCCAACTTGGTTCATCACGCGTACAGAAATGTTTCCTTTGAAATTAGGAACCATCCAAAACCAAATTCCATCGCCATTAGAATTTAGAGTGAGATTACCAATGTTATACCAAGTGAGAGGAGAAGAGTTCAATGGGCTCCAACTTAGGATTACTTCCTCAAAAGGTGTGCCTAAGATCTGTAGAGTGGTTTCTTCTTCCCCTATAAGGGAAGAAGGAATAGTTAATTGAAGTGAATTTCGTACAGTTAGGGTACAGGCTCCGATATTGCTAGCAGATATCATAAAAAGGCTAGAATCACCTGAAAATTGAACTTCAATCACATGGAGACCTATTGCAGCGTCTAGTGGAACATTATAATCATAGATAAAACTACCATTCTCTGAAGTATTGACAAAATCAAGGAATTTATTGTTATCCCAAATTGTTACGTTTACATTAGATACCCCTTGTTCATTTTCTTCCAATAATCGTCCATTTATTCTAACGACCTTTCCTTGAACGATACTGGTATAATTCGTTGTAAGTGGTATAAAATGAGGTTGTGATAGCACTGTTACCGCAAAACTCTGACTTCCAGAGCGAAAGATTTCTGTCCCCTCATACTCCCATACAAAGGAGAAAACACCAAGGTTATGGTTCAAGGGTACCGAATATGTATAGTATACAGGATCAGCTAAGTCAGTTGTCCAAATAATCGTACCATTGGGGTATCTAAGATTTAAAACACCACTGTTGACAACAGTATCATTGGC
>JAEOTF010000441.1 GCA_016840025.1 Candidatus Hodarchaeota archaeon | reverse complement strand
GAGAGGGATATTTGGGAGGTTCCAATCGAATTGTTAAGATACCGGAAGGATAACGGTAGGATATCCTCCGATGTCATGCATTATGAAAAGGAATGCGGGATACTTGATGAAAAAATTAATAGTGCGCAGAAAATTATCGCAGATTTTTTATACGAGAAAGATAAAGAAAAAACTGAAACATTGATACGGATTCTAGAACATGAGGGGCAGAGAGATCCAGCCATTATTACATGTGACGGGTTTCTGATTAATGGAAATCGGAGAAAAATGTCACTTGAACGTCTAGCTAATATGACAAAACATAAGGGAGATCCACAGTTTACTGTTATGAGGGTAGTTATATTACCTGGCAAAGGAGATCCTGGAGGACCACCAACATTACTGGAAATTGAAGAGATTGAAAATAGATATCAGCTCCAAAGTGAAGGCAAAGCTGAATATTACGCATTTGATCGTGCAATATCTATTAGAAGAAAGATCGACCATGGCATGAGTCTGGAGCACCAATTAAGGGATGATCCAAATTATGCAAGACTTGAAGAAAAACAATTCAAGGAAGCAGTTAGAAAAACTGAAGTTGAATATCTAAAACCTTTGGAATGTATTGATAGGTATTTAGCTAGTATTAACAAAGAAGGTCTTTATAAGATCATTTCGACAGGTATGGCAGATCGGGAAGGTCGCTGGCAAGCTTTTTACGACTACTCCAAGTCAGTTTATCAGAAATTAGAAGATGACAAGCAACGGTTGAAAATGGGAATTGAAGAAGATGAGGTCGGTGATATCGAGGATTCTGCTTTCAAAATTATCAGGATGAGAGTAATACCTGATATGCCTAAGGTGCATATGATTATAAGGAATTTCGCTAAATGGATTAAAAATGAAAACGCAAGAAAAGAATTAATTAGGTTAGCGGATATTGAGCCAGAATTATCCTACGAGGAATCAATCAATGAAGAAGGCAATGAATATGGCCCGAGAGAATTAGACATACTCTGGGCTAAAAAACACAAAACCAAAATAACTAAACATGTAAAAAATGCAAGATATCTCTATATGCGGAGGAAGGAAAAAGAGACACCAATTGATTTACTGAAGAATGCTTTTAGACAGCTTACTGACGCAAATATGAGGCCTGAAAATGTTGAAATCTCCAATTACGGTGAAGCTATGAAAATTTCCCGAGAAATACAAGAACGCGCAAGTGAAATTGAGCACCAGTTCTATGATTATCAAAAAAAGTGGAAAAAATTCACAAAGCCAAAGAAATAATTGAAATGAATATAGATGTTATAAATAGTACTCTCGTACTTGATGTCTCATCATCAAAATTAAAACCTAGGCAGGTCAGTCAGTTGAAGTATTGGGGTTTTATCAGCGAGTCTGATGGAAATAAATATAGAATTTCACTTGACCATAGTAAGTTAATAAAACTACAGAACTATTTATTAAAGCAAGGGATATCATATTCGTTATCTCCATCTTGTAAGGAGGTCATTTCCAAAATAAATGAAGGGTTTGCAAAAACTAAAAATATCCTGACTCTAGGGAAAGAATACAAAGATGGACAATATGATAAGCACTTATTCGATACGTTTTCGGCATTTACTAATCAGAATATCATAAGAAAGCTGAAAGAACACCAGATTAAGGCAGCTTTCCACCTATATCTTGTAGAGAATGGAGCTAATTTCTCGGTACCTGGGAGTGGAAAAACTTCGGTAATACTATCGGTGTTTGAGAAAATGAAATTGGAACGGAAAGTAGATGTGCTTTTCGTTATAGGACCGCCTGCCTGCTTTGGTCCATGGACGCTAGAGTTCGAACTCACACTAGGTCGTAAGCCGGATTATAGGATACTCGCGGGAGGTGATAAAGCACAAAGAAAGCTTGAGTACTATAGTAGCGGTCAGCAGATCGCAGAGCTATACTTAACTACTTTCCAGTCCCTCTTGAATGATAAAGAGGATGTGAAGAGACTATTCAAACAGAGTAGGGGAAGGGTATTCCTTGTAGTAGATGAAGCACATTATATAAAACAAATCGGTGGATCTTGGGCTAACGCCGTACTTTAATTAGCTGACTAATCAACGCATAGATGTGTACTAACGGGCACACCTATGCCAAAGAGTTATTCTGATGTATTCAATCTATTTGATTTTCTATGGCCCAATCAAAATCTGATAAGTTCAGATACCAAGTATAGAATAATAATGCAGGAAGAAAATAATAATATGGAAGCATCTAAGAAACTGCTGGTAGAGAGCATAGGGCCATTATTCTATCGAGTTAGAAAATCAGATCTTAGTCTTCTTCCACCTATATTTCATGATCCAAATATTATCGATATGAACAGCTACGAGAAAAGAATATATAACGCTATTGAAAACAAAATCAGGGACTACTCACAGGAAGATTATTTAAAAAGTATCGATTTAATCACTCAATTAAGAAGGGGAAGGATAACACGCCTAAGACAGTGTGTCTCATATGCAAAGTTGTTACTGAAATCTATAGATAATTATCCGGAGAACCTTGTTGATGAAGATTCTGAACTAATCAAGATAATACGAGATTATGATAGCCTGGAGAAGCCAGCAAAATTAGAATATCTATACAAGCTAGTTAAAGAATTAACAAGTAGGAAACAGAAGGTTGTTATTTGGTCCAGTTTTATTGGTACTCTAACTCTGATTCGCGACTTTCTAACACAATCTGGGATTTACTGTAAGTTGATATTTGGAGACACTCCTATTGAACAAACATCAATACACACAGAGGAAACTCGCGAGAGAATCCGTAATGAGTTTGTAGATCCACAAAGTGGATTAGATGTTCTTATTGCCAATCCAGCAGCTTGTGGAGAGTCTATTTCGCTGCACAAGACATGCTTTCATGCAATTTACTATGATCTTTCTTACAACTGTGCACAATATCTTCAGTCGTTGGATCGCATCCATAGAGTAGGTGGATCAGAAGTAAATCAAGCTAATTATTACTTTCTACAATATAAGGATACGATTGATAATGATATTAGTAAAAATCTTGATGAGAAATCCCGGAAGATGTACAACGTCATAGAAGAAGAATACGATATATATTCGCTTGATATGTTCGAGGAAGACGATGATATTCATGCCTATGAAAGGCTCTTTGCAACTAAAAATGATCGATTTTAATAAAATATCTGTGAATCAAATAATGCACATCTCGCAAGTTATTAATGACTCTTCTCTTATGCAGCAAGAATTTATAGCGGCAAGATATGCAAAAACGATGCCAAATTACCAAACAACAATTGAATTCCTAACAGAGTTAAAGCTAATAGGAGTAATCAAAGATCTGATAGTCATAAAACCTGCTTATGGGAAATTTTTACAGGAAATTCAACATTCGTCTCATCCAAAGGAAGTTACTATAAGTTTTATTATCAAGAAAATGTTCGATAGTCCAAACAAAATAGGGGATTATGCAAAACAGTTTTTATCAGTATTCTCTCTCCGTGATGAATACTATGAGCTCAAACCAACATTAAAGCAAAAACTTGAATATAGTGGAATAAGAAACTTTTTCATGGATTTACGATTACTCGAATACGATTCAACAAATACCAGATATATTGTCCAAGATAATTTTATCCTGGCTTATCCTGAATTTAAAGGGGGCTTCCATGCCTCGGAGGACAGCTTTAAAAGAATCCGAAAACTAAAAGAGAAAATAGGTAGAGCGGCTGAATTAAAAATAATTGAATACGAGAAAAAGAGATTATGTGATTTTCCACAAATCATAGAAAAAATCGAGCATACTGCTATCAAGGATGTATCTGCTGGATATGATATTAAAAGTTATGATTATACTAATAATCAGGAATTTGTTTCACGTTTAATAGAGGTAAAGGCGGTATCAAGTTGGAATTACCGTTTCTATTGGTCAAACAATGAAATTGAAACTTCTAAGTTAAACCGGGAAACCTATTATTTGTATCTATTACCAGTAAAAACAAGGGGCGAATTCGATATCGAAAATATGAAAATAATTAATGATCCATTCTTGAATGTATATAATAACAAGGACGCGTGGAGTTCAATGGTTGAAACATTATCATATACTTTACGAAATAACGAATGATAGAAGGAGACTCTTAAGTGAAGCCTAAAACTACGGATATAATATACCAGGGTAAGAATATTGCGTATCTATCTGACGATTCTCTAATACCAAGTGAGAGCATAGCCTTGATAATCACTTCTCCTCCCTATGCAGAAAGGCGAAATGGCACGTACGGTGGAATACATCCAAACAAATATGCAGATTGGTTCCTACCTATATCAGAACAGTTGTACCGGGCGTTAAAACCAAACGGATCTTTCATTCTGAATATTAAGGAACATTGTAGGAATGGAGAGCGTGAAACTTACGTATTAGAATTAATTCTGGCATTAAAAAACCAGGGTTGGCTATGGATAGAAGAGTATTGCTGGTATAAAAAGAATTCATATCCTGGCAAATGGCCCAATAGATTCAGAGATAATTGGGAAAGGTGTTTACACTTTACAAGGCAAAAGAAGTTTAAAATGTATCAGGATGCAGTAAAAGTTCCTATGGGAGAATGGGCTAGAACAAGGTTTAAATCGATGTCGAAAAATGACTTCGTTAGATATACTTCTGGAACAAAAAGTAAATTCGGTAGAAATGTTTCAAATTGGTTAAACAAGAGAAAGGTTTATCCGCATAATGTTTTAGTCTTTGAAGAAGAACACTATATGGAGCCAACAACAGTATTACATCTAGCAACTGAATGTTCCAATCGTAAGCACAGTGCAGCTTTTCCTATCGAACTTCCAACTTGGTTTATAAGATTATTCACTGAAAAAGGAGATGTTGTTTTAGATCCATTTATTGGTATTGGAACTACGGCTATTGCAGCAAAGTTATTGGATAGGCAGTATATCGGCATAGAAAATTCGACCGAATATGTCGAAGAAGCGCAAGCAAATCTCGAAGATTTAATGCAGTCGATAGGGGAGGGAAACGTCAATGGTTAGGAAATCACCGAGTAGTATATCAATAGATCCAAATATAAGGTGCATGAGAATATATCCAACTGAAGATACGCCTAAAAATGTTAAGGACCTGAAAACCATAGGTATAAGGTTGAATAGGGAGCAGGCTATTCATTTTGCGAGAGTTTTACTAGCGACAACCCAAGAATGGGATGAAATTGATATTACAGCATATAGGTTTGAAAAGAGAAAGAAAGACGGGACTTACCATATTACTGTAACTTACATGCAGCCGGACGAATAAATAATAAAATATACGTGAAATATATTCGAGGCTATTAATTAATGATGATATTTTATTACAGGCTGGATATTAAATATATTTACAAGACCATAAAATATTCTTGAAGCGAGTGTCTTCTATAATATTTCTACTAATATGATATCAGCTGGTTTAAATTAGGGTGTATTAAGGTATTGAACAGAAACGGAATTAATTAATGTAAATAAACCCAAACTCTCATATGATTTTGAGGCGAATATTTAATATTTATATTCTATTCCAGTCTGGATTTTAAACAAATAAAAAACTATAAAATATAATCGTATAGCAAAAGAAATATTTTATTAATGATTTATATTTAATTACAATCAATTTAGATTATTATGAAATCAATTCGAAATAGGTTCCGAATAGGTATAGATTCAGATGACTGATGAAGATAAAGGAGAATTTGATGTAGAAGCTGCGCAAGAACGGCTTCTTGAAGAAATAGTGGGCTGCTATAATTGCCAACCTTGGGATGATGGTGAAATTGTTTGGTTAGGACCTAATTCAGATTTAGAGGAACTGCTTCAAGAATGTGGTATTGAAGAAGAACACTGGGAAGAAGTGTTAGAAGGCCTAAGTTGTCCTAATTGTGGAACAGATTTAAATAAATTATGGGATGAAGTTGAGCTAAAAAGTGAATACGATAAAAGCGTTGAAAAGGTTATGAGGCAGGCCAAATCAACTGATTTGGTAGAAAAGTTACGAGGCTTCAACGATTTTATTAAAGAGTATCCATATTTAGGTTTATGCGATCCTGAAGGTATAGGAAATGCAATACTGAACAAAATCAATAAATGGAAACGATATAAGTTGGCTACGCAAATATGGTATAGGGCTCGAAGGTTAAATGAAGAGAGCAAAGTATTTCCCTCTTCTGAAATGGGAGCACCGGATCCTAAGAAAACGTATATATGGGAAGGCCGCTACAACCATACAGGTCAAAGTTTTCTATATCTATCAGATCATGAAGAGGTTGCCTTCAAAGAAATTAAGAACGGTGAAATGAACATTTGTGCTATGCAAAAATTCAAGGCTTTGAGTGAAATTAATGTGCTTGATTTGCGGCAAGATTATCATGATATAGATCCAGATGTTGAGTTATTAGCTTTATCATTAATATATAACGGATTTGTTTCTCAGAAACCAGAAGTGAAAACCTCTTGGAAGCCTGAGTATTTTGTTTCGCGGTACGTTGCTGATTGCGCTCGTAAAAATGGATATGACGGTATATTATTTTCAAGTGTTGTCCATTCTACAGGCGAAAATCTGGTGGTATTTCCTAATGAAGTAGCTGTTTTCACAACTGAAGAAGAAAGCTATCCTTATTACTCAACAGAACAATCAACAGACGCAACTCCCCAAATATTGAAAATATTTGATGATATTCTAGAAGATACAAGTGAATAAGAGGAGGGAAATAAAATGGCCATATTCGGTATAGGGTGTGATTATGATGGGGAATATGTTGGGGATGATTTCTATAGCAAAGGAGTTGCTTGTATAGGCTGGCCCATGAAATATAATAAAGACTATTTATTTGGAATAATGGGTGATATCTGTGTTGGCGATATCATTGTACTCAAGTCTTTTTTTCAAAGGGCAGGTAAACAGGTTCTTCGAATTAAAGGGATCGGCATTGTTTCTGATAATACTAGAGCTAGAGTAAAAAATTTAGGTAATGGTGTCAAGGTGAAATGGTTAAAGTATGATGCAGATGGTCTTAAGGACTTTGAATTCGATAATGACAAATTTGATGGTGGAGTACAAAGAAGAACTGCTATATATAAAGAGCTTAATCCGCTTCTCTGTAAGAAGATCGTACAATTAGCGGTTAAGTAACAATAATGTGAAGATTTCCAACTCTTATAATCGATTAATTACGTAATTAGGAGAATAAAGTATGTGCAACACTGCAAATCCCAACACTCATAAGCCTTTGGTCGGTGGTTCAAATCCACCCGCTGCCACCAATAAGCATAAATTCTCTCTAACCGACCAAGGCATTACTCAAATTTCACGAGCATGTCTACACGTAAATTCTAAACCTTCAG